>JAWWBV010000034.1:0-12595 GCA_033720795.1 Halomonas sp.
GCCGCCGCCAGCCTAGTCGGTTGACTCGACCACGACCAGTGAACTCGGCCGTCACGGCTCATTGATGCAAAGGACTGTCATGTCTCGCGACACCGCCCCCCTGCCCGAGGTCCTCGCCGGCCCCATCCTGCGTCGCCTGAGCGCGGAGCGCCTGGTGATCTGGCTGGTGGGCTCACGCCCCCTCGCACCGAGCCTGATGCTGCACCCGGTGGGGCACACGCCGCGTCGGCTGGTGCTCAACGACTCGCGCCTGCGGCGGCTGCCGCTGGGGCGCGATGCCTGGCTGCACCTGATCGATGTCCGCCTCGAGACGCCCCTGCCCCGGGGCGTGCGCATCGACTACGACCTGAAGCTCCCCGGCGAGGCGGGCACGACCGGCATCGCCGACTGGGCGCCCCACCTGCTGCACGAGGGCGCGGCCCACCCCGGCTTCGTGCTCGCCGAGCGCCACGGCCGGCTGATGCACGGCTCCTGCCGGCGTCCCCACCACGACGGCCCGGACGGCCTGGTGCGCGCCGATGCCTGGCTCGCCGAGCGCCGCGACGCGCCCGAGGCCTGGCCGGCCTGGCTGCTGATGACCGGCGACCAGGTCTACGCCGACGACGTGGCCGGCCCGATGCTGGTGGCCATCCACGCCCTGATCCGCCGCCTGGGGCTCGTCGACGAGACCCTGGAGGGCGCCACCGTGACCGACAGCCAGGCGCTCTACGCCGACCCAGCGAGCTACTATCGCCGCGAGGCGCTGCTGCCCGAGGCCGAGAGCAGCGAGAAGGTGCGCAAGGGCTTCTTCGGCGGGGCACGCAAGCCGGTGTTCACCTCGGCCAACGCCCACAATCACCTGATGAGCTTCGCCGAGGTGATCGCCATGTACCTGCTCACCTGGTCGCCGACCCCGTGGCGCCTGGTGGAGATGGCGGCGCCGGCGCTGGACGAGGCGAACGCCACCCGGTTCCGCAGGGAGAAGGCGGTGATCGAGCGCTTCGCCGCGGGCCTGCCCGCCGCCGCCCGGGTGATGGCCCACCTGCCCTCGCTGATGATCTTCGACGACCACGACATCACCGACGACTGGAACCTCACCGCGGACTGGGAAAGCACCGCCTACGGCCACCCCTTCTCGCGGCGGATCATCGGCAACGCCCTGCTCGCCTACCTGCTCTGCCAGGGCTGGGGCAACGACCCGGACCGCCTGGCCGCACCGCTCGACGACGCCGCCGCGCTGCTTGAGCGCGCCGCCGACCAGGAGGGCTGGCTGCCCGCCGGGGAGCAGGACGCCGTCCTCGAGCGGCTGCTGCGCTTCCAGGGCTGGGAGGTGGAGGTCGAGGGCGACCCGAAGCTCGTGATCCTCGACACCCGCACCCGGCGCTGGCGCAGCGAGCGCAGCCCCACCCGCCCCTCCGGCCTGATGGACTGGGAGGCGCTCTCGGAGCTGCAGCAGAACGTGCTGGGGGCGGCATCGGTGGTGATCGTCTCGCCGGCGCCGATGTTCGGCGTCAAGCTGATCGAGACCATCCAGCGACTCTTCACCCTGGCCGGCCGGCCACTGCTGGTGGACGCCGAGAACTGGATGGCGCACCGCGGCGCCGCGAGCGTGATGATGAACATCTTCCGCCACTCCCGTACCCCCGGGCACTACGTGATCCTCTCCGGCGACGTGCACTACTCCTTCGCCTACGACATTCGCATCCGCCAGCGCCGCGAGGGGCCGAGGCTCTGGCAGATCACCTCCAGCGGCGTAAAGAACGCCTTCCCCGACACCCTGCTCGACTGGTTCGACCGCCTGAACCGCTGGCTCTACGCGCCGCATTCACCGCTCAACTGGCTCACCCAGCGCCGGCACATGGTGATCTCGCCACGCGACCCCGACCGCGCCAAGGCGGGCGAACGGCTCTGGAACGGCAGCGGCATCGGCCTGGTGGAGCTCGACGGCGAGGGCCGCCCGGGCGACATCCGCCATCTCGATGCCCGGGGCTTCGACGTGCGCTTTCCGGAGCCGGCGACCCAGCCGCGCGACGGTCGCTAGCCGATCTCAGCCGAGGCGCCGCCGGCGCCAGAGTGTCAGCCCGCCGGCCATGACCAGCCAGGTCATGGCCGCGGCGACGCTATCGTCGAGCACGATGCCGATGCCGCCGGGCAGCGCCTCCGCCCGGCTCACCGGCGCCGGCTTGGCGATGTCGAATCCCCGATAGACCAGGTAGGCCCCGGCCAGGGCCGCGGGATGGCGCGCCGTGGCCTGGCCGAGCACCGCCACCGGGAAGGCGACGATCTCGTCGAGCACGATGCGCCCGTCATCCTTGAAGCCCAGTACGGTCGCGGCCTGATGGCAGACCGGCATCGCCGCCACCAGCAGCGCCGCCGTGAGGCCAAGCTGGACCCGCCGCGTCCGCCCCAGGAGCCACCAGGCGAGCGGCAAGCCCAGCAGCGCCCCGAGCGTGCCCGGGGCCCAGGGCGAGAGCCCCAGGCCAAGCCCCGTCGAGAGGGCCAACAATAGCGTCTCCATCCCTGCTCCCTGTCTCTGAACGACGGCCTCAAGCGGCATGTGCCGAAGGCTCGACACCTTACCCCCGGCGCGCATCGCCGTCGACGCCGGCCCTACGCCGCGATCGTGTCGAGCACCGGCCTTCGACAAGCGTCGCTCGGCGACGCATCATGTAACGTTCATCCACCGGCCCCTGCCCACACCGCCCATGAGTCACGACACCCGGGAACGCAATCGACGCATGACCCACTTCGACGACCAGGACGCGCTCTGGCTGTTCGGCTACGGTTCGCTGATCTGGAAGGCCGACTTTCCCTTCCTCGAGCGTCGCCGCGCCCATATCCACGGCTGGGTGCGGCGCTTCTGGCAGGGCTCCCACGACCATCGCGGCACTCCCGAGGCCCCCGGCCGGGTGGCCACCCTGGTGCGCGAGCCGGGGGCCATCTGCCATGGCATGGCCTATCGCATCGCCCCCGAGGTGCTGGGCCCGCTGGATGTCCGCGAGAAGAACGGCTACCTGCGCGAGCTGACCCGGCTGCACTTCGACGACGGGGGCCGGCCGGCGGACGTCGATGGGCTTCTCTACCTGGCGACCGAAGACAACGCCGCCTTCCTCGGCGATGCCCCGCTCGACGCCATCGCCGCCCAGATCGCCGTTGCCCACGGCCCCAGCGGCCCCAATCGCGACTACCTGGTCCACCTGGCCCGAGCCCTGCGCGAACTCGGTGTGGACGACCCCCACGTGTTCGCGCTGGCGGCGCGCCTGCCCCACCCGGCGGGCGACGACCGTCCCCACGACCCTGAATAACAAGGAGAAGATCCTCCCATGAGCGTGACCCTCGACGACATCCGACAGGCCGCCGCCCGCCTCGAGGGCAGCGTGGAGCATACCCCCTGCCTGCGCTCCTCGACCCTCTCCCGGCTGACCGGCTGCGATGTCTACATCAAGTTCGAGAACCACCAGTTCACCGCCTCCTTCAAGGAGCGCGGCGCGCTGAACCACCTGCTGGCGCTGACACCCGAGGAGCGGGCCCGCGGCGTGATCGCCATGTCCGCCGGCAACCATGCCCAGGCAGTGGCCTACCATGCCGCGCGGCTGGGCATCCACGCCACCATCGTCATGCCCCGCCACACCCCCAATCTCAAGGTGCGTAACACCCGCGACTTCGGCGCCGAGGTGCACCTGGAGGGCAATGGCGTCGACGAGGCCGGCGCCTACGCCCAGCGTCTCGCCGAGGAGCGAAACCTGGTCTTCGTGCACCCCTATGACGACCCGCGGGTCATCGCCGGCCAGGGCACCATCGCCCCGGAGATGCTCGAGGCGGTCCCCGACCTGGACTGCCTGCTGATCCCCATCGGCGGCGGCGGGCTGATCGGCGGCAACGCCGTGGCGGCCAAGGCGCTGAAGCCCGACATCGAGGTGATCGGGGTACAGACCCAGCGCTTTCCGGCCATGCAGCAGGCGCTCGCGGGCGAGGAGATCCACTGCGGCCTGGCCACCCTGGCCGAGGGCATCGCCGTGAAGCAGCCCGGCACGCTGACCCGGGAGATCGTGCGCGAGCTGGTCAGCGATATCGTGCTGGTGGACGAACCCGAGATCGAACGCGCCATCCTGATGCTGCTGGAGATCGAGAAGAGCGTGGCCGAGGGCGCCGGCGCCGCGGGGCTCGCCGCCCTGCTCAGCGACCCGGCGCGCTATCGCGGCCGCAAGGTAGGGCTGGTGCTGTGCGGCGGCAATATCGACATGCTGGCGCTCTCCTCGGTCATCCAGCGCGGCCTGGTGCGCTCCGGACGCATCGTGCGGGTGCGGGTCGGCATCCCCGACGTGCCCGGCTCGCTGGCCGAGCTGACCCGGCTGCTCGCCGAGCAGCGCGCCAACGTCATCCAGATCGCCCACCAGCGCACCTTTACCGACCTATCGCTGCGCGCCACCGAGGTGGAGGCGACCCTGGAGACGCTGGGCAGCGACCATACTCGCGAGGTGATCGCCGCGCTGCGCGCCGAGGGCTATGACCCGGTGCTGCCCGCCAACGAGGTGCACCCGGACGAGCGCTGGGCCACCGATCCCGAGGGCCATCACTGAGATGGCCACGCTGGCGCTCTATGTCGCCGCTGCCCTGGCCGAGATTGCCGGCTGCTTCAGCGTCTGGGCCTGGTGGCGACTGGACAGGTCGGCCCTGTGGCTGATGCCGGGGCTCGCCAGCCTGGCGCTCTTCGCCTGGCTGCTCAGCCTCTCCGGCGCCGACTATGCCGGGCGCGCCTACGCCGCCTACGGCGGAGTCTACATCGCCACCTCGCTGGCCTGGCTATGGCTGGTCGAGCAGCGCCTGCCCGATCGCTGGGACCTTGCCGGCGCCGGCCTGTGCCTGGTGGGCGCCGGGGTCATCCTGCTCGGGCCCCGGCCCGCGGGGTGATCTCTGTCACGAAGCGATCTCCGCGACGGGGCGATCTCTGGCGGAGCATCGACGGCAGGCGTACCCTATGCGCATCCGTGACTCCTTTCACCCCATCACCTCAACCAAAGGAAGCGTGATGAGCAGCAAGATCAACGTGTCCGCCCCCCTGGTCATCCTGCATGGCGACGAGATGGCCCAGGTTGCCTTCGAGCGCATCCTCGAGGCCTTCGTGACCTCGCGGCTGAACATCGACCTCGTGGAGATCGACCTGACCGCGGAGAATCGCCTGGTCACCAACGGCCAGGCGGTGATCGACGCCATCGAGGCCCTCAAGCGGCACGGCGTGGGCGTGAAGAACGCGGGCATGACCGTCAACCGCACCCAGCTGGGCGAGCTGCTGGCCAAGCACCCCGAGCTCGACGGCACCACGCTGCACCCGCTGGCCACCAAGTCGCCCAACGGCGCCATCCGCAAGGGCATCGGCGGCAACATCACCCGCGAGGACATCCAGTTCCGCAACCTGGAGTTCAACACCCCGGAGTGGATCGGCCGCGACATCGAGGTGGAGACCATGAATGTCGGCGGCATCAAGGACAGCTTCAATGAGCTCTCCAGCGCCACCGGCATCGTCAAGCTGCTGTTCGTGGGCCAAAGCGGCGATCCGGTGGAACTGCACCGCCGCGAGGTGAAGAAGGGCGATCCCTGGCTGCTCGCCACCAACGACATCGACCAGGTCAAGGCCTGGGCGCACCGCTTCTTCCAGCGCGCCATCGACGAGAAGCGCGACATCTACCTGGGCCTGAAGGATACCGTCATCGCCGGCTACGACGGCGTGATGCGGGCCGCCATCGAGGGCATCTACGAGAGCGACTACCGCGCGCAGGTCGAAGCGCTGGGGCTCGCCTACCACTACGAGCTGATCGACGCCCAGGCGGCGCGCATCGTCGCCAACCCGCCGGAGCGGGCGCTGTGGGGCGTGCCGGACAACACCACCGGCCGCAAGCTCTTCAAGCTGGTCGAAGAGCTCAAGATCCACGGCATTCCCAAGCGCAAGGCCCACGTCTCGCTGTCGCGGATGAGCGCCGGCGGCGGCGACCAGTACGGCAGCTACAACGCCCCCGCCGTGGAGGACGGCATCCTCAAGGTGGTGGTCGACGGCGAGGAGAAGCACGCGCGCCACGTCAAGCGCGGCGATCCCATCCTGCTGATGTCCAACGATCACGAGGCGATCAAGGACTGGGTCACCCAGGTGTTCCGCGACGCCTCGCGCAAGGACAAGGAGGTCTACTTCGGCCTCAAGCGCGAGTACATGGAGTACGACGACGTCTTCAGTACCGCCATCACCGACGTGCGCCGCGAACTGGCCAAGGCCGACACGCCGCCCCCGTCGTTCATGATCATGCGGCCCTCGCGGCAGCTCATCAAGATGATCACCGATCCGCCCCGTAACGCCCTCTACCCGGCGCAGAATCTCGACGGCGATATCTTCTCGGACATCTCCGCGGCACTCGGCGGCAGCCTGGCCACCGCCAGCTCGATCATCGAGAGCAAGAACGGCACCATGCTCTTCGAGGCGCCCCACGGCACCGCCCACGACCTCTACCTGAAGTACCTGGAGAGCGACGGCCGCGAGGCGCACTTCAACTCCTCCGCGCTGATCTTCGCCGTGGCCAACGCCCTGGAGACCCTCGGCGAGCGCGAGGCCAACGCGGCCCTGGTCGACTACGCCACCGGGCTCAAGGCCGCGCTGATCGACACCGTCGCCGACGGCGTCATTACCGGCGACCTCAAGGGCAAGACCACCGACCCGGCCGGCGAGACCCTCGTCGACATGCAGGGCTTCCTGGATGCCGTGGCCGAGCGGCTTCCCGCCTGAGGCGCTCCCCCTGATGCACGCTCCATAGTGCCCCGTGACCTCGCCCGCCCGGGCGAGGTCGCATCGCCTGCTGCCTGCTGCCTGCTGCCTGCTGCCTTCTACCTGCTATCTATCCACCTCCGACCTCCCGGGCCTCGGCTTCGCGCCCCACCTTGGCGAAGATCCAGCCCTTCCGGCCACCGCCGATCATCGCCTTAGCAGTGGCACAGACTGAATTCTCTCGTTTAAGCAGATATTTCGCCCATCCCGGCGACAATTGCTGATAGAATCGCGCGCGCCACGCAGACGTCCCCTGTCCCGGCTACCCGCCCGGGGTGGTTCGCGCGGCGCGTCACGGTGCTTACCGGCGCCGCCGACACGACCGTTCGAGCCGTCCCGCAGGGAGGCGTCTGTCCGCCCATTACAATGCCAGAGAGATCCTCCATGATCGCCACCCTGCAAACCCTCGGCCGCCCGCTGATGCGACTGGGGCTGATCCCCCAGATCGCCATCGGCATCGCCTGCGGCATCCTGCTCGCCACCCTCGCGCCGGAGACGGCCCAATCGGTCTCGTTGCTGGGCCAGCTGTTCATCTCCGCCCTGAAGGCGGTCGCCCCGATCCTGGTGTTCATCCTGGTGACCGCGGCCATCGCCAGCCATCGGCAGGGGCAACCGACCCATATCCGTTCGGTGATGGTGCTCTACGTGATCGGCACCCTGGTCGCCGCCCTGGTGGCCGTGGCGGCGAGCTTCGCCTTCCCCACCACCCTGGCGCTGGACCGGCCCGAGGTCAGCGGCAACCCGCCCGGTGACATCATCGAGATCCTCCAGAACCTGCTGCTCAACGCCGTCGCCAACCCGGTCACGGCGATCATGGAAGGCAACTTCATCGCCATCCTGGTCTGGGCCATCGGCCTGGGCATCATGCTGCGCCAGGGAAGCGACGCCACCCGCACCCTGCTCGGCGACCTGTCCGACGCGGTCTCGAACATCGTGCGACTGGTGATCCGCTTCGCTCCCCTGGGCATCTTCGGCCTGGTCGCCAACACCCTGGCGGAGTCCGGCATGAAGGCCCTGCTCGACTACGGCCACCTGCTGGCGGTGATCGTCGGCTGCATGCTGTTCGTCGCCCTGGTCACCAACCCGCTGATCGTCTACTGGCAGACCCGCGAGAACCCCTATCCCCTGGTCTTCACCTGCCTGCGCGGCAGCGCCATCACCGCCTTCTTCACGCGCAGCTCGGCGGCCAACATCCCGGTCAACCTGGAGCTGTGCAAGCGCTTGAAGCTGCATGCCGACACCTACGCCATCTCGATCCCGCTGGGTGCGACGGTCAACATGTGCGGCGCGGCCATCACCATCACCGTGATCACCCTCTCCGCCGCCCATACCCTGGGCATCGGCGTCGACTTCCCCACCGCCCTGCTGCTGTGCATCGTCTCGGCACTGGCCGCCTGCGGCGTCTCCGGCGTGGCCGGCGGCTCGCTGCTGCTGATTCCCATGGCCAGCAACCTGTTCGGCATCTCCACCGACGTGGCCATGCAGGTGGTGGCGATCGGCTTCGTGATCAGCGTGGTGCAGGACTCCACCGAGACGGCGCTGAACTCGTCCACCGACGTGCTGTTCACCGCGGCCGCCTGCCGCCGCGAGGAGAACGCCCAGGCCTGATCCTCTCGCCGCGGCCCCGTGTTCACGGGGCCGCGGCCTCGCCACTCCCTCGCGCCCCCGCGACGCCCCGTCGCCCCCGTCACACGGGCGCCCGCCTGTCACAGGCATGATTTTCCCCACGCTTTAACATGAATCAATGAATCACTCTTCAGGGTGATAACGTTGAGGCAACATCATGACGTGAGATGGACAGCTTCGGCGTCATTTAAGATAGTAAGGGCATCCAGATACACTTCGTAACCGGTGACGCATGCTCGGAGACCGGCACGCCGCCCACGACCGAACAGGAAGCGCTGACGCCATGCTCTCCCTCCTGCCCGCCTGCCGTCGCTTCAACCGCCCCCTCGCGCGCGCTCTGCTGCCCCCTCTCCTGGGGCTGTCGCTGCTGCTGGCCCTGAGCGCCCAGGCCGCGGACGGTGCCGCCCCGCACGACCCGATCCTGACCCTCACCCAGGGCAGCGAGCGCCAACAACTCACCCTCGAGGCGATCGAGGCCACCGACGACCTGCATCATGTTCAGATGCAGCATCCCGAGGGACCCGAGGGCCGCTTCTCGGGCGTCTGGCTGAACGACTTCCTGGCGGCGAACGGGCTGGAAGACGCGCGACGCGTGCGTTTCATCGCCGATGATGGCTACACCACCTTCCTCACCCCCGCCCAGCGCGACGAGAAGGCCTACCTGCTGGCGACGCGGCTGGACGGCGAGCCGATCGGGGTGGACCGGCTCGGCCCCTTGATGCTGGTGGTGCCCGAAGACGCCGAGGCCGTGCTGAAAGGCGCTGCGCCGCTGAACCGCTGGATCTGGGCGATCGAGGAAATCCGCGCGAGATGACGACCGCCCCGGTCAGGGCCCTGCGCCGTCGCCTGCTGCTGGCCTTCGGGCTGATCGTCGCGATCTGCGCCGCGGCGATCACCTACTACGCCGCTCAGGCGCAACAGCATGTCGGCGCCGACTATACCGCCATGGTCGCCGACGTGGTCCGCTCCCAGGCAGATCCCGAGGAGCTGCTGGCGGCCCTGATGCATCTCGACGGCGACCACCCGGATCATCGGGCCCATCAGGAGGAGCTCGGCGAGCTGCTGCTTCACATTCCCCGGCGCATCGAGAACCTCCGGATCCAGGTCCTGCGCAGCGACCTTCCCCGCCAGGACTACGCGCCGCTGATCGACGAATTGACCCTTGTCCAGGAGCGTATCGCGACCCTGCAGACCCGCTTCGACCAGGCTCGGCGTGATGGGCTAGACGGTCAGGAAATCGATGCGCTGCGCGCGCTTGGGCTGGAGATCGAAGCGGGGCTCGCCTGGAGCTACAGCGAGCTGAGCCTGCTCGTGCAGAACGCCTCCGCCGGCCAGCGCCGGCTGATGGGATGGCTCACCGTCGCGGTGGTCGGTCTGCTGGGGATGGTGGTGCTCGCCGTGGGCGCGGTGATGCTGATGATGCTGCGCCTGCAGCGCCAGCGAGACATGATGCGTTTCCAGAGCCAGACCGATGAGCTGACCGGGCTCTATAACCGGCGGCGACTGCAGGAGGTGGCCGACCAGGAGTTTGTCCGCCGCCAGCGCCACCCCTCGCCGCTGAGCCTCATGCTGCTCGACCTGGACCACTTCAAGCACGTCAACGATGCCTATGGCCACCCAGTCGGTGACGCGGTGCTCTCGCGCTTCGCCGAGACCCTTCAGCGCCAGGTGCGTCGCCTGGATACCGTGGCGCGCATGGGCGGCGAGGAGTTCGCGGTGCTGCTGCCGGACACCGATGGCCGAGCCGCACGACAGCTCGCCGAGCGGATCCGGGCGGCCACCCGCGCCATGCCGCTGCCGGAGGAGGCCGGCGACCACCGACTCACCGTCAGCATCGGCCTCACCGAGGCCCGGCAGGGCGACGGCTTCGAACACCTCTATAGCCGAGCGGACCGGCGGCTCTACCGCGCCAAGGAAGCGGGAAGGGATCGCGTGGTCAGCAGCGACTCGCTGACGGAGATGGCCAATGACGGCGCGCCCTTCGACGATGACACGCTCGACCAGCTGCAGCAGGGTTCCGCACGCTAACTGACGCCGCCGCCTTCCCCTGCCCCGTTTCCATCGCGAGGGCTTTCCCGTGTCGCTCCTCCGGCCCTTCCGCTGCTCCCCCAACGGCAGGTGACGTGCCACCACGGCGCTCTCTTGCTCCCTCTTTGACTCGTCTGACGGCTCTTGTTTCTCGCCGTCCCCCGCCTTCTTGTGGCCTCCCCTTCGTCATCGGCGCCTGATGCGGGGCCTGCCATGGGAGATCTAATAATCAGTACACGATCCGTCTTTCATTAGCGCACGGGAGTTTTCAATACTCGAGTGGCGAAGGTGCTGATCAAGCAAAACTACAACTCCATCCGAATAAGGACGCCTCATGCCCCTCTCCAGCCTGCTCGACTGGCGCCTGCATGCGCTGGTCGTCGTGACCGCTCTGCTCTCCGAATTCATCGGCATCCAGCGCCTGCCGCTGGGCCCCGGCACCCTGCTGCTGCTGCCGCTCTTCTACGCCTTCATCCTCGGCGTGCTGCTCAATCCCAACGTGACGCGCACCGCCGGCCGGTTCGTTCCCGCCCGCGTCAGCCACGCCGCCGGGCCGCTGATCCTGCTGTCGATCATGCCGTTCATCGCCCGCTTCGGCTCGACCATCGGTCCCGCCATCGAGGACCTGATCGACGCCGGTCCCGCGCTGATCCTGCAGGAGCTGGGTAACCTCGGCACCATGCTGATCGCCATGCCGCTGGCCGTGCTGGTGTTCAAGATGGGCCGCGAGGCGATCGGCGCCACCTACTCCATCGCCCGCGAGCCCAACATCGCCGTCATCTCCGACAAGTACGGCCTCAAGGGCCCGGAGGGCGTCGGCGTGATGGGCACCTACGTGGTGGGCACCATGTTCGGCACCCTGTGGTTCGCGCTGATGGCGGGCTACCTCACCTCGCTCGAGCTCTTCGACCCGCGCGCCCTGGCCATGGCCTGCGGCGTGGGCAGCGGCAGCATGGTCGCCGCCTGCTCGGCGGCCATCGCCGGTACCCTGCCGGAGCTGAAGGAGGAGCTGCTGGCCTTCGCCGGCGCCAGCAACCTGATGACCTACGCCACCGGCCTCTACCTGTCGCTGTTCATCGCCCTGCCGCTGGCCGAGAAGCTCTATGGCCTGCTCTCCGGCAAGCGCCGCGTGCACGCCGTGGGGGCCCAGGTCACCGGCGCGCCGAGCGTCGACGACACCTCGAATGGCGCCCCGCAGGAGGAGCGCCCCGAGCGCGACCTGCCGAAGACCGCCCTGGCCATGGCTGCGGCCTGCGCGGTGGGCTGGGTGGCCAACACCGTCAACGGCACCGACCTGCTCACCGCCCTGCCGGGCATGCTGATCCTCTACGCCATGACCATGATCGGCCTCGTCATCACGCGCTTCGCGCCCTTCTACCTGCCGGGCGTGGCCTGGGTGTCGCTGGTCAGCATCGTGATGACGCTGCCCTGGTTCCCGGGCAACGCCTGGCTGACCGAGCAGCTCGCCGCCGTCAACTTCCTGGCCATCGTGACCCCGGTGCTGGCCTACGCCGGCCTGGCGCTGACGCCCCGCGAGCTCGGCATGTTCCGCCAGGCGGGCTGGAAGCTCGTGATCATCGCCATGCTGGTCTTCACCGGCACCTTCCTCGCCTCCGCCCTGATCGCCGACCTGCTGCTGTGAGCCCGACCATGACTCAGACCGCCTACCCCGACGCCGACACCCTGCGTGCCTGGCGCCAGGACTTCCACCGACATCCGGAGACCGCCTTCGAGGAGCACCGCACCAGCCGGCGCATCGCCGAACGCCTCGCCGAGGCGGGCCTCGAGTTCGTCACTGGCCTGGGCGGTGGCACCGGCATCGTCGCCACCCTGGAGGGACGGCGCGGGCCGGGGCCGAGCATCGGCCTGCGCGCCGACATCGATGCTCTCGACGTCACCGAGCTGAACGACGTCGCCCACGCCTCGGGCACCCCCGGCAAGATGCATGCGTGTGGCCACGACGGCCACACCACCATGCTGCTCGGCGCCGCCTGCCGGCTGGCCCGCGATCCCGACTTCGCCGGTCGCGTCCACTTCATCTTCCAGCCCGCGGAGGAGAGCGAGGGCGGCGGCCGGGTGATGGTCGAGGAGGGGCTCTTCGAGCGCTTCCCCATGGAGGCCGTCTACGGCGTGCACAACTGGCCGGGGCTCGCC
>JAWWBV010000035.1:0-12420 GCA_033720795.1 Halomonas sp.
CGGGTGGGGCCGAGGACCCGCCTCGAGGTGGTCACCCAGGGCGTGCTGACCCGCATGCTCCAGGAGGATCCCATGCTCGAGGGGGTGGCGGGCGTGATCTTCGACGAGTTCCACGAGCGCAGCCTGGAGGCCGACCTGGGGCTCGCCCTGACCCTCGATGCCCAGCAGGGCCTGCGCGATGACCTGCGCCTGCTGGTGATGTCGGCGACCCTGGACGTCGACGCCCTGCTGGGCGTGCTCGGCGAGGCCACGCCGGTGATCGATTGCCCGGGGCGCAGCTTTGCCGTCGAGACCCGCCATCGCCCGCTGCGCCCGCGGGAGGACGCCGCCCGCCAGCAGGCCGCGGCGGTCCTTGAGTCACTGGACGAGGCGCTCGCCGCGCTCCCCCCGGATGACCAGGCGCCGGGCGATGCCCTGGTGATCCTGCCCGGGGTGGGCGAGATCCGCCGCCTGGCCCGGGAGCTCGCGGGGCGCGCGCCCGAACTCGCCATCATGGAGCTGCACGGCCGCCTGCCGTTGGAGGCCCAGCGGCGCGCCCTGCGCCCGGACCCCGAGGGCCGGCGGCGGGTGGTGCTCGCCACCGCCATCGCCGAGTCGAGCGTCACCGTGGACGGCGTGCGCCTGGTCATCGACGCCGGCCAGGAGCGGGTGCCGGTCTTCCAGCCGCGCACCGGCCTGACCCGGCTCGAGACCCGGCGCGTCAACCGGGCGAGCGCCGACCAGCGCCGCGGCCGCGCCGGGCGCCAGGGCCCGGGGCGCTGCGTGCGACTGTGGGCCGAGGAGCAGCCGCTGATCCCCCACGGCGAGCCGGAGATCCGCCAGGCGGACCTCGCGCCGCTGGCCTTCGAGCTGGCCCGCTGGGGGATCACCGAGCCGGGCGAGCTTGCCTGGGTGACGCCACCGTCCGCCGGGGCGCTGGCGGCCGGGCGGGCGCTGCTCGCGCGCCTCGGCGTGCTGGACGCCGCCTGGCACCTCACCGCCCTGGGCCGCGCCTGCGTGCGCTGGCCGACCCATCCGCGCCTGGCGGTGATGCTCGAGCGGTCCGCCGAACTCGAGGCCCGGCCGCTCGCCTGCGCCCTGGTGGCGGCCCTGGAGGGGCGCGACCTCGATCAGGAGCGCGACCTGGAGCGGGCGCTGGCCGCGCGGCTGGCCGCACCGAAGGACCATCGCCCGTGGCACCGGGAGGCGCAGCGCCTCGCGCGCATCGCCGGCGTCGCGCTCGGCGAGGGCAAGAGGATCGACCTGGCGCCGCTCGGCGAGCTGTTGGCGCTGGCCTATCCCGAGCGCATCGGGCAGCGCCTCGAGCCCGGCCGGTTTCGCCTGGCGGGCGGGACGCTCGCGACCCTGCCCGAGGCGCACCCCCTGGCCCATGCGCCGCTGCTGGTGGCCGCCGAGCTCGACGGCGAGGCGAGCGGGGCGCGCATCTTTCGCGCCGTGGCGCTGGCGCCGGAGCGCCTGGAGGCGCTCTATCCCGAGACCCGCGAGTGGCGGGCGAGCCTCGAGTGGTCCGATGCCCAGGGCCGGATGCTCGGCGAGCAGGTGCGCGGGCTCGACGGCGTGGTGCTCGAGCGCCGGCCGCTCAAGACGCTGCCGCCGGAGGCGGTGAAGGCGGCCCTGCTGGCGGCCCTGCGGCGCCGGGAGCGGCTGCCTTTTGGTGAGGAGGCCGAGCAGCTGCGCGGGCGGGTGGCGCTGCTGCGCCGGACCCTGAATCGTGACGACGAGGACGAGGAGGCGTGGCCGGACTGGTCGCTGCCGGCCCTGCGCGAGACCCTGGAGGCGTGGCTCGGCCCCTACCTGGACGGCGTGACCCGCCTCGAGGCGGTGGAGAAGCTGCCGCTGTCGCGCATCCTCGTCGATTCGCTGCCCTGGCCGCTGCGCGCGCGCCTCGATGCGCTGGCGCCGCCGCGCCTGGCGGTACCCAGCGGCGCCAGCCACCGGCTCGACTACAGGCCGTGCCTGGAGGGCAAGCCGCCGGTGCTCGCGGTCAAGCTGCAGGAGTGCTTCGGCTGGCAGGGCTCGCCGCGGGTCGCCGACGGCCGAGAGCCGGTGCTGCTGCACCTGCTCTCGCCGGCGCGGCGGCCGCTGCAGGTCACCGCCGATCTCGCAAGCTTCTGGGCCAACGGCTACCCCGAGGTGCGTCGCGAGATGCGCGGCCGCTACCCCAAGCATCCCTGGCCGGAGGATCCCCTGGCCGCCGAGGCGACCGCCCGCACCAAGCGGCGCAACTGAGCCCGGGCGAGAGGGCGTGCCGGGGGCGGTGATCCGGATCGGCCCGCCGGCCGCCCCGCTCGGGGCGGGAACCTCGCCGCCGGAGATGGCACAATGGCGCCATTTCCCGGGAGAACCGCCATGACCGCCGCCACGCGCCCCGCTTCGGCCTGCCCGTGCGGCAGCCAGCGCCCCCTCGCCGACTGCTGCGGCCGCTATCACCAGGGCGAACCGGCGCCGAGCCCCGAGGCGCTGATGCGCTCGCGCTACAGCGCCTTCGCCCTCGATCTCACCGACTACCTGCGTGAGACCTGGCATTCGAGCACGCGCCCGGCGAGCCTGCCGGCCGACGACGCCACCCGCTGGCGGCGCCTGGAGATCCTCGACCACGACGAGCAGGGCGATCGCGGCCGGGTGCACTTTCGCGCCACCTTCCAGGAAGGACGGCGATGGGGCGTGCTGGAGGAGGCGTCGCGCTTCGTGCTCGAGGAAGGACGCTGGTTCTACCTCGCCGGCGAGCCCTCGGTGACCCGGCTCAAGCCCGGCCGCAACGACGCCTGCCCCTGCGGCAGCGGGCGCAAGTTCAAGGCCTGCTGCGGCCTTCGCTGATGGCAACGCGCGTGACGGACGGGCCGGCGGCTGGCCGCCGGGTGGGGCAGCCCTTACACTGCCCGGCCAGCGGCCGTGTCGCCACGGCCTTGTCCCTTCATCCACCAACAGCCCGGTAGTGATCCCATGGCCCAAGATTTCTCGAAGCGCATCAACAAGTACATCCGCGAGAGCGGGATGTGCTCCCGACGGGATGCGGACCGCTACATCGAGCAGGGCAACGTCACCATCGACGGCCGGCGGGCCACCACCGGCGACCAGGTCTATCCGGGCAGCGTGGTCAAGGTCAACGGTCAGGTGGTCGAGCCCCTGGAGGAGGAGGACCTGGTCTTCATCGCCCTGAACAAGCCGGTCGGCATCGTCAGCACCACCGAGTCCAGCGAGAAGGCCAACATCGTCGACTTCGTCAAGCACGGCGCGCGCATCTTCCCCATCGGCCGCCTCGACAAGGACTCCCAGGGCCTGATCTTCCTGACCAACAACGGCGATCTCGTGAACCGCATCCTGCGGGCGAGCAACCACCACGAGAAGGAGTACCTGGTCACCGTCGACAAGCCCATCACCGACGACTTCCTCGCCGGGATGAGCGGCGGCGTGCGCATCCTCGGCCAGACCACCAAGCCCTGCCGGGTGGTCCGGGAGTCGCGCTTCGTCTTCAACATCACCCTGGTGCAGGGGTTGAACCGCCAGATCCGGCGCATGTGCGAGGTGTTCGGCTATGAGGTGGTCAAGCTCGAGCGCATCCGCATCATGAACGTGTCGCTCAAGGGGCTGGCGCTGGGCGACTGGCGCGACCTGACCGAGCAGGAGGTGGCGACGATCCTGGCCGAGACCGAGCACTCCTCCTCCCAGGCCCAGGCGCCGGCCAAGAGCAAGCCCAAGCCCAAGTCCCCGGGCAAGCCGGCCGGCCAGGGCGCCAAGCGCGGGGCGTCGGCCCGGAAAGGCGCGCCGCCCGCCAAGGGCGGCAAGCCGGCCAGGGCAGGGACAGGCAAGGCGGGCGCGGGGAAGGGCGGTGCGCCGGCCAAGGGGGCCAAGGCCGCCGCCGGCAAGGCGCCATCCCGTCAGGCCAAGGGCGGCAAGCCGGCGCCCGCTGGCAGGAAGGTCAAGGGCAAGGGCGCGTCACAGCCGTCCCGCGCGACCGGCCAGCGCCAGAAGCCCGGCAACGCGGCGCGCAAGGCACGGGGCAAGAAGTAACGACCGATCGATAATCGCCAGCGCGCGAGCAGTCAGGAGGCAGCATGAACGATCAACGGCTCCAGAGCCCCGCCACGGCGCGCAATCGCCAGCCGATCCTCGAGGTGCTGCAGGCGGTGCTGCCTGAGCGCGCCAGGGTGCTGGAGGTGGCCAGCGGCAGCGGCGAGCACGCCATTCACTTCGCCGGCGCGATGCCGGGCTGGTGCTGGCAGCCCAGCGATCCCAACCCCCAGGCGCGCCGCTCGATCGCGGCCTGGCGCGCCCATTCGGGCCTGGCCAACCTGCTCCCGCCCCTGGCGCTGGACGTGACCGCGCTCTGCCCGGCGGAGGACGTCGATGCCATGGTGGCGATCAACCTCCTGCACATCGCGCCCTGGGCGGTCGGCGAGGCGCTGCTCGACTGCGCCGGGCGTCGCTTGCCCTCGGGCGGCGTGCTCTTCCTCTATGGCCCCTTCCAGCGCGACGGGCGGCATACGGCGCCCAGCAACGCCGCCTTCGACGCCGACCTGCGGCAGCGCGACCCGCGTTTCGGCATCCGCGACCTGGAGACGGTCGTCGCGGCGGCCGCGGTACGCGATCTGGTCCTCGAGCGGGTGGTGGAGATGCCGGCCAACAACCTCAGCGTGGTGTTCCGCCAGGTGGCCTACTAGTTGTAGACCGACCAGGCCAGGCGGATCCCCGCCAGATAGCCAGCGGCACCGGAGGGGGAGGGCTCCAGGCTTCTCTGCCGCGCGGCTCAGCGCAGGCGTTCCAGCTCACGGTTGAGCGTTGCCCGGGAGAGCTCGCCGAAGTGGGTATCGAGCAGCCGGCCGTCGGCATCGTAGAAGAGAGTGGTGGGTATGGCCCTGGCACCGACGCGATCGCCGAAGTCCAGCTGGGCATCGAGCAGCAGGTTGTCGAGCGTAAGGGACTCGTGGTTCAGGAAGCGACTGATCTGAGCCGGGTCCTTCCCCTGGTTGAGAAACATGAAGGTGATGTCGGTCTCTTCCCGCTGGGCCTCGGCGAGCACCGGCATCTCGCGACGGCAGGGCGGGCCAACCCGGCCCTCTATCTGCCATTCGGCATGCGTGTCCGCGCCGACCAGCTGTTCATTCTCGTGCTCGCCTTCGGTCTGGTCGCCGCCGTCTATGTCCTGCTCGAATGGACCCGCATGGGCAAGGCGATGCGTGCCACCGCCGACAACCCCCATCTCGCCCAGATCCGCGGTATCAATACCGAGCGTGTCATCGCCTGGACCTGGATGCTCGGCGGCGTTGATGTGCTGGACCCCGAGCGCCGCTCCATCACGGTAGTACTCGCCGAACTCGGCGCCCGCCCCCTTGAAGGGGGCGATCTGGCCCAGGGTGATCGATGGAGGCTGGGCGACGGCGGTACTGGAGGCCAGTGCAAGCGCCAATGTCGTCAGGCCGGCCATGCTGAGGCCCGTGGCCGCTGAAGCTGAAGGTATGTGTGTCGTTATGACTGCTACCTCCCTTGACGGAAAGGTTGCTGGGGTCGGTCGGCCCCGTCGTCTGCCATGTCCGCAATGCCTGCTGGAAGGTAGGTGGTGGAACGCGACAGGATCGGCACCAATCAGGCTTAGGCTTGTTCGCCCCACGGTCAGCCGCCACTCTTCAGGCTCCGTCTGGCTGCCGGGGTTCTTCGCGACTTGCCGATCCGGCAATTATCGTCAATCTTGAAGTCGAGGCACATTGACAAGGGCGGCAGACTCCGGTGCCGTAACATCACAGCAGAATGGAAGTGGAATATCGGACACAGGGCAGTGCAAGGCTGTCTCAAGACGTCTGGCTGTTCGCTCATTGAGTGAGGGCGTGACATGCATATGCAACGTCTCTACTTCCTGACCCCCGACCTGGATACCACGGTCAACATCGCCCATGAACTCAGCGAGCTGGGCCTGACGAAGCGCCAGGTACACGTGACCGGCCGCGAGTGGCAGGCGCTGGAAGCACAGGGCGTCAATAACGCCACCCTGCGCCAGACATCGGATGTGGTCCATGCGGCCTGGCGGGGACTCAAGGTAGGCTTGCCGCTAGGCTGCGTGCTGGGCGTCGCGGTTTACTATGGTCTCGGCGAGGAGTTCGGTCCCCGGGGCATCGCTACCCTGATCGCGGGCATGGGGGTGTTCGGCGGGCTCTTCGGCATCTGGACCAGCACCATGGTCGGGGTTTCCGTGCACGATGTGAAGGTCGACAAGTACGAGCAGGAAATCCACGACGGAGCTTTCCTGATGATGGTCGATGTTCCCGACGACAGGGAAGAGGCGATCTACTCGATCATTCATCGTCACCATCCCGAGGTCGTGATCGATAAGGTAACCCGCGGCGAGCTCAAGCATCACGGCGGTACGGGGGCTTGATCAAAGGATAACCGCCGATCGCCACGGCGAGCGACGGCGTGAAGGAGGGCGCGCCTATGGCTATTGCGATTGCGCTTCTCGTGATCGTGGCGGGCTCGATCCTCTTCTATTTCCTGAGTCCGTGGCATCTGACGCCACTGGCTTCCAATTGGGGGGCCATCGACCAGACCATTGCCATTTCCTTCTGGGTGACCGGCGCCGTGTTTCTGGCCGTGACGCTGTTCATGGCCGTGGCACTGATCCGCTACCGTGACCGGGGGCAGCGGCGTGCCCACTACGAGCCTGAGAACAAGCGCCTGGAACTCTGGCTGACCGGGATTACCACGGTGGGTATCGCCGCCCTGCTCGCGCCCGGGCTCTTCGTGTGGGGCGCCTTCGTCAGCGTGCCGGACGACGCCCACGAGGTCGAGGTGGTCGGCCAACAGTGGCACTGGAGCTTTCGCTTCCCCGGCGAGGATGGCGAGTTCGGCGTGGCGCGCAATGGCTTGGTGGATAGGGCCAATCCCTACGGCATCGACCCCGAGGATCCCCACGGCGAGGATGACGTCCTGGTGAACGAGCCCCGCGTACTGCTGCCCGTCGATCGTCCCGTCAAGGTGATGCTGCGCTCCAAGGACGTCTTGCACAATTTCAAGGTCGCCCCCTTCCGCGCCAAGATGGATGTCGTCCCGGGGCAGCGCTCCTACTTCTGGTTTACCCCTACCCGCACCGGCGAGTTCGAGGCGGTCTGCGCGGAGCTGTGCGGCATCGCCCATTTCGCCATGCGCGGCCGGGTCGAGGTGGTGGAACCCGAGCGCTTCGAGGCCTGGCTCGCCGAACAGCCCACCCATGGTGATCTGGCCGAGCGCAGCCCGGGGGATCCCGATGCCGGCCAGCAGCACTTCGCCGCCTGCGTGGCCTGCCACGGTCCCCAGGGCGGAGGTCAGCAGGCCACCAATGCTCCCCGCTTGGCCGGGCTGGATGCCGACTACCTGAGACGCCAGCTGCGCAATTTTCGCGTCGGTGCCCGGGGCGAACACGAGGCGGACCGCTTCGGGCAGCAGATGCGCCCCTTTGCCCAGTCGCTTAAGGACTCCGCGGCGATCGAGGATCTGGTGGCCTATATCGAGTCGCTGCCGGTCGAGCCCACGCGCCCCACCATCGCCGGTGACGAGCGGCGCGGCGAGGTGTTCTATCGCAGCTGCGCCAGCTGCCACGGCGCCGATGGCCAGGGCGGGCAGGCCTTCAGGGCGCCGCGCCTGGCGGGCATGGACGACTGGTACCTGGTGCGCCAGCTCCACCACTTCCGTGCCGGCATCCGCGGGCGGCATCCCCAGGATGCCTATGGCAACCAGATGGTCGACATGGCCCAGATCCTGGTGGACGATGCCGCGGTTCGCGACGTGGTGGTCCATATCAACCGCCTCGCCGAGCCGACACGGGCCGAGGAACAGGAGGAGTAAGCCATGGGCGAGCGCGAATATGACGCCAGCTCCTACGCGCCACCCGCCGAGGTGGAGGAGATGGAGCTGCCCCATCCCAAGGGCTTTTTCGGCAAGTACGTGTGGAGCCAGGATGCCAAGGTCATCGCCATCCAGTATGGCCTGACCGCCACGGCGATCGGCCTGGTGGCCCTGGTGCTGTCGTTGCTGATGCGCCTGCAGCTGGGCTTCCCCAACAGCCTGTCGATCATCGACCCGAGCAGCTACCTGCAGTACGTGACCATGCACGGCATGATCATGGTGGTCTACCTGCTTACTGCCCTCTTCCTGGGTGGCTTCGGCAACTATTTGATCCCGCTGATGTGCGGTGCCCGTGACATGGCCTTCCCCTACCTCAACATGCTCAGCTACTGGGTCTACCTGGCGTCGGTGTTGATCCTGTTGGCGGGCTTCTTCGTGGCCGGCGGCAGCACCGGGGCAGGCTGGACCCTCTATCCACCTCAGGCGATCAGCCCGGGCACGCCGGGGATCGACGCCGGCATCGTGCTGATGCTGGTCTCGTTGGCGGTGTTCATCGTTGGCTTCACCATGGGGGGACTCAACTATGTGGTGACGGTGCTCCAGGCACGGACCCGGGGCATGACGCTGATGCGCCTGCCGCTCACGGTATGGGGCATCTTCATGGCCACCGTGATGGCCTTGCTGGCCTTTCCCTCGCTGTTTGTGGCGGTGCTGATGATGCTGATGGATCGCCTGCTCGGCACCAGCTTCTTCATGCCGGAGATGCTGTCGACGGGAGAGGGGGGGGACCACCGGGGCGGCAGCCCGCTGCTCTTCCAGCACCTGTTCTGGTTCTTCGGCCATCCCGAGGTCTACATCGTGGCGCTGCCGGCCTTCGGCATCGTCTCCGACCTGATCGCGACCCATGCGCGCAAGAACATCTTCGGCTATCGCATGATGGTGTGGGCCATCATCCTCATCGGCGCGCTGAGCTTCGTGGTCTGGGCCCACCATATGTACGTTAGCGGCATGAGCCCCTACTTCGGTTTCCTGTTCGCGACCACCACGCTGATCATCGCCGTGCCTACCGCGATCAAGGTGTACAACTGGGTGCTGACCCTGTGGCGGGGTAACATCCGCCTGACGCTGCCCATGCTGTTCGCCATCGGCTTCCTGTTCACCTTCGTCAACGGTGGGCTGAGCGGTCTCTTCCTGGGCAACGTCACGGTGGACGTGCCACTCTCCGACACCTACTTCGTGGTCGGCCATTTCCATATGGTGATGGCCGTGGCGCCGATCCTGGTGATCTTCGGTGCCATCTACCACTGGTACCCCAAGATCACCGGGCGCCTGCTCGATGACACCCTGGGCAAGATCCATTTCTGGATCACCTTCCTGGGGACCTACGCCATCTACTACCCCATGCACTTCATCGGACTGGAGGGAGTGCCGCGGCGCTACTATGCCTACGGCGAGACGACCTTCATCTCGGATTCCGTGCAGACCCTCAACGCCGGCATCACCGTGGCGGCCTTCATCGTCGCCTTCGCCCAGCTGCTGTTCCTGTTCAACCTGGCATGGAGCCTGCGCCACGGGCGCGAGGCGGGGCCCAACCCCTGGCAGGCTACTACCCTGGAGTGGCAGACGCCCCATACCCCGCCGCGCCACGGCAACTTCGGCGACGAATTGCCGGTGGTCTATCGCTGGCCCTACGACTACAGCGTCCCCGGCGTGAAGCAGGACTTCATTCCGCAGAATGTGCCGCCCCAGGCGGTGGAGCGCGAGCCGATAGCCCGTGAGAAAGCGCCGGGGCGGGGAGGTGACACATGACCGTGAGCCTGGTCCTGATCGTGCTGATGATGGCGGCCTTCGTCGGCTGGCTGCTGCGGCAATCGATCGCCGTGCGCCCGTGGGTCGCCGAATCGGGGCCGCGACCGGCGCGCATCCCCGCGGCCTTTACCGCGCCGCGGGTGGGCCTGGTGGTCTTGCTGGCAGTGGTGGTCTCGGTCTTCGCGCTGACCGTCAGCGCCTACCTGATGCGCATGGAGATGGGGGCCGACTGGCGCCCTGTGCCGCTACCCGGCTTGCTGTGGGCCAACACCGCGGCGCTGGTGCTGGCCAGTCTGGCCCTGCAGTTGGCCTGGCACGCCGCCGCCCGCGGCGAGGCACGACGGCTGCGGCTGGCGCTGGTGGTGGGCGGAGGCTTCACCCTGGCCTTCCTGATCGGCCAGCTCCTTGCCTGGCGACAGATCGAGGCGGCCGGCTACTATCTGGCGGCCAATCCGGCCAATGCCTTCTTCTACCTGCTGACCGCCCTGCATGGGGCGCACCTGCTGGGGGGCCTGGTGGCCTGGGGGCGGGTGGTGATGAAGCTGCACAGTGGCGCGACGCCGGCTGGACTCTACGCCGGCGTGGAGCTGTGTGCGCTGTACTGGCACTTCCTGCTGCTGGTCTGGGCCCTGCTGTTCGGCCTGTTGCTGGCGACCTGAGGGGAGGATCCCGTCATGGCCAATTCGACGCTACGCGACCCCTTTCTGGAGCCTGGCCTGAGGGGCATGGTCGGTGACCTGGCCTCCGACCAGCGCGCCTTCAAGGAGGTGCCCTGGAGCAAGGTGATGATGTGGGGCTTCCTGCTCAGCGACATCTTCATCTTCGCCTGTTTCCTGGTCGGCTACATGGCGGCGCGGATCACCGCCACGGCGCCCTGGCCCAACGCCAGTGAAGTGTTCGCCCTGCACCTGGGCGGACACGATGTGCCGCTGCTGTTGATCGCCATCATGACCTTCATCCTGATCAGCAGCAGCGGGACCATGGCGCTGGCGGTCAGGTGTGGCTACGCGCGGCAGCGTCTGGCCACCGGGGGGTTGCTGATTCTCACCGCCCTGCTGGGGGCCTGCTTCGTGGGGATGCAGGCCTTCGAATGGACCACGCTCATTCACGAGGGCGTGCGGCCCTGGAGCAATCCCTGGGGGGCGGAGCAGTTTGGCGCCACCTTCTTCCTGATCACCGGCTTTCACGGTACCCACGTGAGCTTCGGCGTACTCTTCCTGGTGATCATGGCGGTCAAGGTGATGCGTGGCTCGCTGGAGACCGGGCGGCCAGGCTTCTTGACCGGTCGACGCGGGCGCTACGAGATGGTCGAGACCCTGGGCCTCTACTGGCACTTCGTCGATCTGGTGTGGGTCTTCATCTTCGCATTCTTCTATCTCTGGTAAGGCAGGCTCTGGCAAGGCGAGAGCCGGGAGGTCGACATGGCACAAGGCGAGGGGCAACGGCATCCCATCGGCGTCTACCTCTGGGTGTGGTTCATGCTCTTCGTGCTCAGCGTTCTCTCCTACCTGGTGGACGTGACGGGCTTCGAGGGCTACCTGAAGTGGTTCCTGATCACCCTGCTCATGCTGCTCAAGGCGGGCTTGATCATGGCGGTGTTCATGCATCTGGTCTGGGAGCGGCTGGCGCTGATCTGCGCGATCCTGGTCCCGCCCGGGGTACTGCTGTTCCTGATGCTGCTGATGGCCATCGAGGGCCAGCACGTACTGTCGAGCCGCCTGACCGGCTTCCTGCAATGAGGCGCGGTCAGGAAGCGAAGCGGTAGTGCGGCGCCACGCTCACCGTCCACCGTGACGCCGCCATCAGGGCCGGATTACCTGCCCCTTCATTCCGAAATCTCACCCGGCACCCGATACTGCACCCCCTCGGCCTGGCGCTCCTGGCGAGTCGTCGTCTCGTCCTCGGCGGGCACGCCCCATACGGTTTCCCGGCGGCCGTCCTCCCAGGTGTAGGTGGTGCAGCCGGCCAGCAGGCCCATGGCAAGCGTTCCGGCGACGAGTGACAGTGATCGAGGCATGAAGCGTTCCTTTTGCTAAGTGACCTGGTCGGAGAGGCCGAATAGTACCCGCACGGTTATCGTGCCTGCCCGGCGCAAGTCAATGGTGGCGAGGTCAGGCCCGGTTCACAGCAGCCGGTACATCACATGGGCGTCCACCGGACCCCGCACGGGATGGCGGAAGGCGCGGGGCAGGGTGCCGATGATCTCGAAGCCGTGGTGCTGCCACAGCCGGATGGCGGTCACGTTGCTGGACACCACCAGGTTGTACTGCATGGCAACGAAGCCCAGCTGCCGCGCCAGGGTCAGGGAGTCCTCGCACATCTCGCCGGCGATGCCCTGGCCGCGGGCGTCTTCGGCCACGAGGTAGCCACAGTTGCAGACATGATCGCCGGGCCCCGGCTGGTTGGCCTTGAGGGTGTAGGACCCGGTGAGGCGGCCCCGATCGTCCACGGCCACGCGCACTGCGCGGGGCAGCTCGACCCAGAAGCGGTGGGCGTCCTGCTCGCTGATGTCGCGTGGCACGGCATAGGTCTCGCCGGCGCGGAACACCGGTTCGAGAATGGCCCAAAGGGAGGCCCAGTCCTCGGGCTGGTAGGGGCGGAGTCGGATCATTTGGGGGTGGCTCCTTGCCGGGCGGGTATCAATGGGCCTGCTGGTCACGCAGCCAGGCGATCTCCTCGGCCCAGATCGAGGGGTCGATGGTCTCGAGGATCATGGGGATGCCGCCGATGCGCGGGTCGCGCATCAGGGTGGTGAAGGCGGTCAGGCCGATGTTGCCCTGGCCCAGGCTGTGGTGGCGA
>JAWWBV010000036.1:0-12294 GCA_033720795.1 Halomonas sp.
GCGATTGGGTCCTCGGATGGAGCCACTTTCTCCGCCCCTGCCGATTGGCGCCCGCCAGCGCCGCGGCGTAGCATTGTCTTCCCGATTCCCCCGCGGCCGCCGGCACTCCGCCCGGCGGGCGTCTGCATGACACCCTTTGACAAGGACCTGCGAACCCCACGTTCGAGCAGACCTTCAAGAACATCGACGATGTGCTATGGAAAGAGGCCGGCTGTGCCACCGAGCGGGACTACACCGAACAGACCTCCTGGCTGCTGTTCCTCGAGTACCTGGACGACCTGGAACAGCGCCGCGCCATCAACGCCAGCTTCGCCGGCAAGGCCTTCGACTTCATCATCGCCACGCCCTTCCAGTGGTCCAGCTGGGCGGCTCCCAAGGATCGCGACGGTAACCTCGATCGCGACCGCGCCCTGACCGGCGACGACCTGCTCGACTTCGTCAATCGCGAGCTCTTCCCTTACCTGCAGGGCTTCCGTGAACGCGCCAGCGGGCCGGACACCATCGAGTACAAGATCGGCGAGATCTTCGGCGAGGTGCCCTTCCACGACGGCGGCCAGTGGCAGGCGCGCTACTACCAGCACAACGCCATCACCCGGGCGCTGGAGGCCATCGCCGCCGGGCGCCAGCGCGTGCTGCTGACCCTGGCCACCGGCACCGGCAAGACGGCCATCGCCTTCCAGCTCGCCTGGAAGCTGTTCCACAGCCGCTGGAACCTGGCGGCCTGGCGGGGCGACGAGAACACCCGCCGTCGCCCGCGCATCCTCGCCGACCAGGCCTACAACAGCTTCTCGGCCTTCCCCGAGGATGCCCTGGTGCGCATCGTGCCGGATGCGATCCGCAAGCGCGGCCGGGTGCCCAAGAACGGCAACCTCTTCTTCACTGATCTTGCCCAGCATTGGTGGACACCGATCTACGCGATCATTCGAGCCTCAAAGGCCTCTGGGCTGAACGTCCGCAAGGCTTCTGCATGCATCAAGGTCAGCAAGACGGCCCTCTATGCTGCCTTGAAGGCCAGCAAGCCCGACGCCTGATATTCCGTGCCGCACAGGCAGGCCACCTGGAGAGCAGTGGTCTTGTAAACGATCCGTATCATCATCACGGCGGACGGCCTCGAAGCGAGCGGCCAGCGCGGAGGTGGTCTCGTCTCCCTTCCTCTCCCCGGAAAATCGATTCCTTCGAATGGTTTGTACAATATAAGTCTTTTTATTCGAAATAGTCGTTCTATTAACATGCTCATCATTAAGCCGAGAGCTTCTCTCTGAATCGAACCGAAGGAGACACCTGATGAACCTCAAGCCGACCCTTTCAGCCCTGATTATCGCCGCTATCCCGATGGCCACTCAGGCCGGGCAAGCATCTACACTCACCATGCAGTTGAACGAACCACTGTCCACTTCCAGCCAGGCAACAAGCCAGGGTAACGAAGCGCATAGCCCGATGATGGATGTTCCCGGCGCTATCGAAAATGACGGCAACAGCACTGCCATGGCGAAAGCCCGTGCTACGCTGAACGCGAAAGACCATCACACATCAGTCAAAAAAGTGGCAGGCGACTCTCTGAAACCGGCCCGGGAAGCCACCACTTAAGAGTGAAATATTGACCAGGGTTTCTGCAAAAACTTTGTTCGACATATTCGCTCATTTGGGATGAGAACTTCACCATCTTTCAAATCACTATAGAGTTACCTAGCTGCTGCTAGAGCACCCGTAGAGAACACTGAAATCACGCTATGCATACTTCAGCTATTCAAAAAGCATTCTCGACTAGTGGGAGCCTCGCTCCCCTAGCGCTGCGTATCCCGGCCGGCATCATCTTCATGGCTCACGGCGCCCAGAAGCTCTTCGGTTGGTTTGGCGGCTATGGCCTGGAGGGGACCGGGTAGTGGCTGGCCTCCATCGGCCTGGCGCCCGGCCACCTGATGGCCCTCGCGGCAGGCAGTGCAGAGTTCTTCGGTGGTCTCGCCTTGCTGATCGGTCTGCTGACCCGCCCGGCGGCCTTGGTGCTGGCCGTCACCATGCTGGTGGCGATCTTCAGTGAGCATATCGCTAACGGCCTGTTCATGAGCAACAACGGCTATGAATTTGCCCTCTCCCTGATCGCCATCTCGGTGTCATTGGCGATCAGGGGTGCGGGGCGAATCTCGCTGGATCGATATCTGGCGAACCAAGTGCAATAAGCCTCACGGATTCATTGGAGACGCCCCATGGCATCACTGACCGAGGCAATTGCCCGCTTGTTCGGAAGACCGAAAGCCCGCAACATCACCAAGGAGGTACAGCCCATGACCAAGGTACTGGTTCTCTATTACTCCATGTACGGCCATATCGAGACAATGGCGAACAGCATTGCCGACGGCGCACGCCAGGTGGACGGCGTCGAGGTGACGGTGAAACGCGTCCCGGAAACCATGGATCCGGAAGCGCTTAAGGCCGCCGGCGGCAAGTCCGACCAGGAGACCCCGGTGGCCTCTCCCAAGGAACTGGCCGACTACGACGCGATCATTTTCGGCACGCCCACGCGATTCGGCAACATGGCCGGCCAGATGCGGACCTTCCTCGACCAGACCGGTGGTTTATGGGCCAATGGCGGTCTGGTGGGCAAGGTGGCCAGTGTCTTTACCTCCACCGGGACCGGAGGGGGCGAGGAAATGACCATTACCTCGACCTGGACCACCCTGGCACATCACGGGATGATCATCGTGCCGATCGGCTATGCCACTCCGGAGCTGTTCGATATTTCCCAGGTTGGCGGCGGTACGCCCTATGGGGCATCCACCATCGCCGCGGGTGATGGCTCTCGCCAGCCCGATGAGCGTGAACTGACCATCGCCCGCTTCCAGGGCGAGACCGTGGCCAGGGTCGCGGCCCGCCTCAAGACCAACGGCTGAAGGGGTTATCGCCTCCCGATAACACTCTGAGCTAACGAATCGGCAAGGCCCTGTCCCGTGATGCGCCTTGCCGATTTTTCTTGATACCCACTTTTCATCTCATCCACCCGTGAGAGCGGGCCTTGTCGTGTTGTGGCAAGGCGAAGCCCGCACGCTGGAAAGGAGGCAATATGATCCTGCGACGTGCCAATGAATGAGGCCTTGCCGATCACGGCTGGCTGCGCTCCCGACACACCTTCTCGTTTGCTAACTACTTCGATCCTGAGCATATGGGGTTCAGGAAGCTTCGTGTCATCAACGAAAACCGCGTCCAGGGCGGGGCGGGCTTCGGTACCCACCCGCACCGGACATGGAGATCATCTCCTATCTCCTGTCGGGCGCCATGGCCCACAAGGACAGCATGGGCAACGGGGCGGTCATGCGCCCTGGCGATGTACAGCGCATGTCGGCCGGCAACGGCGTACTGCACAGCGAATTCAATCACTCCTCCAGCGAGGAACTCCACTTCCTGCAGATCTGGATCGAGCCGCAGCAACATGGCATCGCCCCCAGTTATGAGCAGAAGGACTTTCCGGCCTGAAGGAGTGACAGGGTGGCGTTGACACGCCCGACCTTGCTCGGAAGGGGGGAGGTGGTGGTGTGGAGTTCACCGAGCAGGTCGCCCTGGATATCCAGTAGATAAGGGTAATGCTTGTGCGACGAGGGGTTACGGTTCTCGTAGACGTCAAACTGAGCCATCAGAACTGCCTGTCGCTATCGCCGAAGGTGCCATTCTGCTCGACGAAGTGGTTATACGCCTCGAAGGCCTCGGTATTCTCCCGCCGCCATTGCTCGCGCTGCTCGGTACGCACCTTTTCGGCCAGCGCACTCTCGAATGCTGCGGAGAGGTTGATGCCCAGCCTCCTGGCCTGTTCGATCAGGTCACTGTTGACACTGATAATCGTGGGCCTCTTCGGCGCCTTTACATCGTAGGGCTGATGCATGGGATCGACCTCACACGACTATGCACAGAGCTTATGCGCATTACTGGTGCCTCTCAAGTGAGATGGCCAGGGAAGGGATGCTGGCACTGTGATCGGTAACGCCTGGCTACCTCAGCGGAAATCAGGGACGGATCCTCGAAGGTCAATGGAGATCACCATGAAAGGACCTGAGTACTATCTGCTTGATGTCTTCACCGACCGGGCCTTTGCCGGCAACCCGCTGGCGCTGTTTCCGCAAGCCGAGGGGCTGGAGCATCTGGCACAGAAGAAGGGCGTTGGCCCATGGCGTTGGCAGATGGAGCAGGGCATCGAGATGGGTCGCCCGAGTCGCATCCTTGTCGAGGCAATACGCGGCGAAGACGACCAGACGATCCGCATTGCGGGGCAGGCGGTGATCGTTGGGTCGAGCACGCTGCGATGGGCTGAGTGAGAGGCCCATCACCCGGGATCGCCCGGATCGAAAATGTGACGTTGCGTGGTGCAGTGTCGTGTATCACCCTATCCGTCATCGATGGCCGCGCCGCGTGGCCATGCGGATGGAATGGGGGAACGAAGGGCGCCATGCTCCATGTGTCGCTGTTGGCGGTGCTGGCCCTCGCGGGGCCAATGGCTCATGCCGAGGAGGAGGGCGTGGTGTTCGCTGTGGGCGCCGAACGCTTCGTGCTGACCCCGGCCTGTGTTCTTCGAGTCGAGCACGCCATGGACGATGACGGCCTGGTGCATCTTCGCTTCGATATGCCCGAGACCCCGCCATGCTTCGGGGCCTTCCATGGCCTGCTCTCATCCCACCTGAGTGAAAGGTTGGCCATCACCTATCGCGGCCAGACGCTGGTGGAGGCGGACCTTCACGCGCGACTGGGCCCGCGCAATATCGTGCTGGTATCGCGGCGAGCGCGTCTGGCGGTCGAGGCCGGTCGCTTCCTCGGTGGCCTGCCGAACCGGGAGGTACCATGAGCGGCGTTTCCCGGCCGTTGCGCCGCCTTGTCGTGGTGCTGCTCGCTGCCTTCGGCGTCCTGGGGCTGCTGGTGTGGCTGGCGCTATGGTGGCTGTCGCCGGCCCCCGTGTCGGGTCGGCTGGTCGAGTATCACGGCGCTGCCCCGATCGCCGGTGCCACCATCACCCTGCGCCGCCAAGGCTGGGGGCGGAGCGACCACCACGGCCAGCTGATCTGGGACAAGGCCTATGTGGCCACCGCCACCACCGACGCCGAGGGACGCTTTCGCGTGGCGATGCCCGGCCCGGTGTGGCTTGTCGGCGGTGGCGGTGGCCGGTTGAAGGCCGAGGCGCAGGGGCACCAGACGCTGGACCTGGGCTACGTGGCGCCGGGCGCGGCGCTGACCCTGCAGACGGTGGTCGATCGCGACGAGCGCCTGCCCGGCGGGACGGCCTATCTTGGCTGGGATGCGGCGGGCGAGCCCTTCGGCTGGTCGTTCCTCGACCACGCCCCGAGCCGGGATCTGTCGAGGGCCGACCTCTACCCCGTCGAGATGCAGCGCGACCCCCTCGAGGTCACCCTGGCCGCGACCGAGGGCGGGGGACTGCACTTCGTGTCGGCCGAGGCCCAGGGCATTGCCATGCCCTCGTATGACTACCTGCTGCGCTATCAGGACGTCTCGCCTGCGCCGCCTTCGGCCTCGCACCTGGTGCTGGCCGAGACGCCCGGCACGCTCTTCGTGCGCACGGCGAAGGGACGCAACGCCAAGCTGGCCTGGGAGCCCGGCGCCGTGACCGCGATGTCGGGCGAGGTGCCGGGGCTGGACGCCATCAGCGAGCGGCTGCTGTCATTGCGTTTCGTCTATCGTCCCGAACCGGGCCAAGCACTGCCGTATCAGCCGCCGCTACGTCCTGTGGATTCCGTTCGCGCCGCGCTGCTGGCGACCCTGCCCGAGGAGGGCGAACCCTTCGCCGGGCCACGTACCTATCGACTGGTGGTGGCCGATGCCGAGGGCAGGATCCTGGAACGGCAGCACGTCGAACTGACGCCGGGCGTTCCCCTGAATCTGGTGAGCTGTGCCGACGACGCTCCGCTGATATGGCGTTTCGAATCGTTGCGACTGGACTACGACGAGGAGGGCCTGCCGCAGGTGACGCTGAGCCTGGATGGCAAGACCTTCGTGCATCATTCAGGAGCGAGGCTGGTGAGCCCACGCGAGGATACCGTCGTCGAGGTCATGGCCTTCGATGCCGACTATCGGCGCCATGCTCTCGAGGTTCGCCTGCGCGAGCTTCCCGCCGGCACTGGCTCCGTCGGCTGTCTGCCGTCGTCCTGAGTTAGGGGGAAGTGGCGAAGGCATCTTGTCCCGTTCATTCTGCGTTCTCGCCGCTCCGCCTGGATGGCGGTTCAGGCCGTCGAGCATGTCGTCACCGGGCGTAATTGCAGCAGGTACGGCTTCTCGCGCTCGAACGCCCATTCGATGTCATGGGGACCAGTACCGAACGCGTTCTCGCACTGCGATACCAGCACGTGCAGCGCCGCCAGTTTTTCTGCATCCAGGCAGGGATGCTCGACAAGATGCGCTGCGACGGCCTCCTGGCAGGTCAGGCCTCCGGGCATACGCTGAATACGGATGTCCTTGACGCCTGCGCGGCATTCGATGAGGCGTCCGGCACGATCCATGCGATAGCAATCGGGGATGACAAGACCCTGCACCACCGCTTCACCCAGCCCCCACACGGCCTCGATGACACGCTCGTCCCGTCCGGTCACGGGGTTGCAGGTGAACAGCACGCCGGCCACCTCCGCGGCGACGAGTCGCTGAACGACCACGCCCATGCGGATGTCCGTGTCCACCCCCACACGGTCGCGATACGCCCGGGCAGACGCCGTCCACGCCGATTCCCGGACGGCCCGAACCGCGTCCGTCACGGCCTCGACACCCATGACGTTGAGAACGGTGGCATGCTGTCCGGCGAAGCTCGCATCACCCGAGTCCTCGCCGATGGCCGAGGATCTGACGGCCACCGGACCGGGAAATTGCGCGCATAGCCCCGCCAGTTCCGCCAGCGCGCCGGGGTCACCCGAGGCGATCGCATCGACGAAGGCGGCATCGAGGGCGCAACCGTCGGGCACCGGCAGTCCAGCGCGGATCGCCGCACCGAGTTGCGTGGCCTTTCCGCCGTAGACCTGCGCATCGCAGGCCGACGACAAGGGCACCGGTGTCATGGGGCGTCGATCCGGACGTCGCCGGTGGTGCCGTCCACCGTCACCCGTGTGCCGTCCATGATCCGCTCGGTGGCGTTGCGGGTCCCCACGACGGAGGGAATGCCATATTCGCGCCCCACGATGGCGGCATGGGACAGCAGGCCACCGGCATTCGTGACGATGGCGCCCAGCAGGGGAAGGACGATATTGAAGGAATCCGTGGTCGCCGCCGTGATCAGTACATCACCCTGTTCGAGGCGACCGAGGTCTGCGATCGTGTCGATGACCCGTGCGCGTCCGCTGTAGGTGCCGGGGCTCGCCCCGATGCCCTTGATGACGGGACTGTCGCGATGGTCTTGTGGCCCCGCCCCGAGGGATTGAATGGCCGTCCCCAGGGCGGTCATCACGCGAATCACCTGGGGTGGCAGGCCGTCCATCGGGGGCGGCGCAGAGGCGGGATCGCCGAGTTCCGCGGGTGCATTCTCGGCCCGTTGCTCCTTGCGATACCTGGCGCGTGCTGCCAGTTCCGCCGCGCCAGGGCCACCCGCCCGGCGGAGAAGGGCCTGGATCTCCTCGTAGCTTGCCTCGATGAGATGTGCCGCCGCCTCGATCCGGCCCTCCGCGGCAAGCCTCTCGCCGGCGGCCAGCAGGGCGCGGCGCATGACGCCCCCCGCCCAGACGTCGCTGTAGAAGCCACGCTCGTCACGGAGCCGTGACATGAGACGCACCTCGTCGAGAAGCTCATCGAACTGGGCACGGTGTTCGGAGGGAATCTTCTCTCGCAGCCGGGACACGTCCGCTTCGGGCACGGCCCCCTCTCGATGCGCAGGCTGCGCGACGGCCATCCTGATCCGGGCGATGAGCGCGTCGGGCACTTCGATGGCCCTGGGCTCGCCGGTATCCAGGCTGTTGAGCAGCCGGTCGCCGACCACGCCAAGATAGGCCCTCGTCGCTTCGCCCAGTGAACCCGGCGCATGGCAGAGCCGTTCGAGGATGGCCGCACCCCCCTGCCCGGAAGCCAGGAGCTCGCGGGCATCCGGGCGGTGGCGTATCTCCTCGGCCAGGCGATCCATCTCCGGAAAGGCGCCGGCGGATTCCGGTGCCGATCCCCGCGTCAGCGCGAGAAAGTCGCCCATCGGCAGGCTGGTCCAGGCGCCGACATGGGCCATGAAGTCACCCACCGGAAGAATCGCCGCCAGATTGAAGCTGTGATGTTGATGAATCATGCGTTGCAGGTTGTCGCGGCAACGATCGACATAGGTCATCAATTCGTCGTCGGACAGGGTGGCGGGGTCGACGGCCAGAAGCGCCTGATGCGTCTGGATCGATGCGGGTTTCACGTCGCGGTCCCAGCGCGCGAGGTCCTCTCTCCAGATCTTGTTCCGGAACACCCCTTCGGCGGCCTTGAAACGCGCCGGTACTTCCGCTTCGGCCGCGGGTACGGCGGTCATGTAGGCGAAACCGTTCACGAACCGGAAGTCCAGGGTGTCGATCAGCAACCCATAGCGGCGGGCGCACTCCAGAAACCCGCTGGTGATGCCTGGTGGATGGATCTCGGCCTGAAAATGCGACACCGGGCGCGGGAAATGCGCCGCGTCAATGGACCACGATCCCGGTCCGGGGGCGTCAAAGGCGGTCGGGGCGGACGGAGTGGGACGGTTCATGTTGTCATGTCCTGCCGTGAATGCCGATCGGAGAGAGGATCGGGCGCTAGATAGAGGCTAGCAGACTTCACATCACTGACACGGCTGCTTTATCTCCCCTCACGAAGGGTCGGGTCAGCACGCACGACGGGGAATGCCGGAGGCCTCGGCGACAGGCAGCCGAAGGGATGCGACGTCAGGGGGATCCTGCCGCCGCATTCCCCGCGCCCGGCAGTCTCCGGCTCATGAGCGCGGACAGCACAATGGCCACGGTGAACAGCCCGATCATGATCTCATGGCGCGTCACGCTGACGATCGTGTCGCCGCCCAGGACCACGCCGAGGACCAGGATGCTCAGGATTCCGCCGAGGTAGCGCATCGTGGAACTGACCCCGGCGGCCATTCCCGCCTGTTGCGACGCGACGGCGCCCATCAAGGATGCCTGGGCGGGCGCGTTGCACAGGCCAAGGCCCAGCCCGAAGATCAGCAGGGCCAGCATGGCGTCCTGCGGGGACTCGAACGACCCCAGCTGCCAGAGCTGCAGCATGCCCGACAGCAGCAGCGCACACCCCAGGAGCGCCGTGCTCCGTGCGCTGATCCGGTCGGCCAGGTGTCCACCCACCGGCGCGGCCACCACCATGCCGATCATCATCACGAACAGCATATAGCCGATGTCGCGCGGCGCCGCCCCGCGGAACACGGCAAAGAACTGCGGCAGCTGGTACAGCAATCCGTACATCGCAAAGTTCTGCAAGGCGATCATCATCGTTCCCGCGGCAAAGGCAGGCAGAGAAAACAGGTGCGGATCGAAGACGGGGGCTGCGGCCTTCGCCTCCCAGGTGACAAAGGCGATGCCGACGAGCGTCCCCGCCAGAATCGCGGCGATAAAGCCCGGGCCATCGAGTCTGCTCGCGACGATGAGCAGCGCCAGGGACAGCGCCAACAGGCCGATGCCGACACCATCCAGCGACTGGGTCAGTGCCCTCAGGGAACGCCGTGCCGGGATGTGGCCCGCAGGCAAGGGATACCGGTGCAACAGCAGGGCCGAAAGCGCCAGGAATGGCAAATTGGCGACGAACACGGCGCGCCAGCCGAACAGGCTCACGATCTCACCCCCCAGGGCGGGACCCCCTGCCGCGGCAATGCCCATGGTCGCGCCAAACAGGCCAAAGATACGGCCACGCCTTGCTGTGGGCACATGCAGGCGCATCAGGGCGAGTGTGGCGGGGACCACCAGCGCACCGGCAGCCGCCATCGTGCAGCGTGACACGAACAGGAGGCCGACACCCGGTGCCAGGAGCCCGATCCCCGCGCCGATGACGTAAAGCCCGATCCCCGTCCACAGGATGCGCGAATGCCCGATGAGATCGCTGATCTTTCCCGCTGGCCCCTGGCAGACCACGTTGACGACCAGATAGCCGGTGACCAGCAGACCCGTGATCAGGACGAGATCCGCCCCGATTCCGATGCCGATGGCAGGGAGTGCCACGGCAATCAGCGTCGACCCCAGCGGCGCCTGGGCTGAGGCGATCAGCAGGGCCGCAGTGCTCGCGGCGGACATTCGCCGTCGATGGCCGTCGCACCGAGGCCGAGCAGGGGCCGCCTGACGGCCCGGGGTCAACCGCCCGCGCCGATGCTGAGGCGGAAGGCCTGCAGGCTGTCGAGTTCGAGGCGATACTCCTCGGAGAAGATCGGATGGCCGATGACGCGGATGTCGAGGCTCGCCTCGGCGCTGCGGTAGGCGACCTCGGCGGTGACGTGGGTATCGGTGACCAGCGGCGCCGTGGGCGCGAAGTCGACCCCTTTCACCTCCACCGCGGTGAGGCCGAGGCGGTCGAGGTGATCGCCGACGGCGCGCTTCAGGCTGACGTCGTAGTAGAAGTAGATGCCGCCATAGGCCAGGCCGGCCAGCGCGGCGAGGGTGATAATGAAGCGAACCATGACCGTCTCCTTGGTGGTGTCGCAGGGGGGAATATCGCGAAGGCGCCGCCTTCGTGAGCGCGTTTATAGCACAGGCGCGGCGCTAGCGGGGCCTCCAGGGGCCGTCGCGGATCACCGGGAAGCCCGCGACCGGGCGGTTGTAGAGATAGAGCCAGGCGGGGCCGAACGCGGTCATGTGGACGCGGCGGTCGTAGTCGCCCTCGCTCGGGGTGCGCACCCGGTAGTCCTCCAGCCGGTCGAGGCCGGCCAGCAGCCGGGCATCGACCCGAAACACCTCCACCACGATGCCCCGGGAGGGCTCGAGCCTGGCGGCGGGGTAGGGCCCGAGGTCATAGAGGGTGGCGCCGGTGAGGCGGTCCTCGCCCAGGAAGACGGCGCCGTCGAGCCAGTGATGGTTGCGCAGACCGCGCTTCAGGGTGCCGTAGACGGCGACCAGCGGCGTGCGGGTCACGGCCAGGGCCGGGGTGTGCATGGCCGTTGCCTCCTCGTTCGTCGGATCTCGATGCGGGCATAAGGGCGCGAGTGCCGGCCATGAGCTTACCGTGCGCCGCCGGGCCGCGCCAAAGGAGCAAGCGATGCACATCACGATCCTCACGCTGACGATCGCCCTGCCGGGCTGTCGCTCCCTCAAGGAGAAGCGGCAGCGCATGGGGGGCCTGCACGAACGCTTCGGGCGCTACCCGGCGATCGCCGTCTGCGAGAGCGGCGATCACGATCGCCACGCTGCCAGCGAGTGGACCTTCGTGGTGGTGGGGCGCACGGCGCGGGCCGTGGAGGCACTGTGCAGCGAGGTCGAGGAGAGGTGTCAGCGCACGGTCGATGGCCGGGTGATGAATGTCCGCCGGGAACTGTTGTGAGGCGTTTTCCTCAGCCCTTGGGTCGATGCCGACGTTGCCGAGATTTAGACCAAGCCGCTCCGGGGTCTTCTCGAACGCTGGGTAGATTCATCCGTGCCTCGAGGTCGCCCCGTCGTGGGAGGGAACCTTGTTGTCAGCCCGAAGTCATTACGGGCAGGGACGTCGCCGAGTGGCAGTGAGGGTGTTTGCCGTGCCGCTCGACGGATTCGTGAACGCCGCGACAGGCGGCTTGATAGCCAAGGAAGAGGTATTCCATATGAAGACCATGCATAACACGACACATCGATGGGCCCTCGTCGCGGTTGCGGCGGTGCTGGCGCTTGGCCTGACGGCCTGCTCCGGCATGTCGACCCAGGACCGGAATACCGTCCTCGGGGCTGGCGCGGGTGCCGTGGGGGGCTCCATCCTGACCGGTGGCAGCACGGCCGGTACCATCGGCGGCGCGGCCGTTGGCGGCATCATCGGCCACGAGGTCGACGGCGACGACTGAGGTCATCGCGCCGCACGGGGCATCCTGCCCCGTCCCCCTGTTGCTGCAACCCTGCTCGCCCCTTCGCCCACGCCTTCGGTCTGAGCGAAGGGGCGATGTGTGTCGAGGCCGTAAACCGCGAGCGAGGTGAGACGCCGGTCACGGGCGCCGGCCGAATCCCCGGCTCATGGAGATGGAGCCTGCACGAATGGCCGTTAACGGAGTGTCTGACATGATGCACGCCGACTGCCTGGGCATCCTGCTGCCCGACGACGGGCCGGATGACTATGAGTGGCTGACCCTGTCCGAGCGCGGCCACGACCTGCCGCGCCTGGCGCTTGGCCGAGTGGCGAGCGACGGCCATCATGCGC
>JAWWBV010000037.1:0-12258 GCA_033720795.1 Halomonas sp.
AGAGTGGCTCGTCGAACAGCAGGATACGCGGCTCTCGGGCCATGGCGCGGCCCATGGCCACCCGCTGGCGCTGGCCGCCAGAGAGCTCCTTGGGCTTGCGGTGCAACAGGTCCTCGAGCTGCAGGATGCGCGCGGTGGCCATCACCCGGTCGTCGACGGTCTCCTTGGCCATCTTGGCCAGCTTGAGGCCGAAGGCCATGTTCTCGTAGACCGACATGTGCGGGTAGAGGGCGTAGGACTGGAACACCATGCCCACGCCGCGCTCGCGGGGCGGCAGGTCGTTGACCACGCCATCGGCGATCTTCAGCTCGCCGTCGGTGATCGACTCCAGGCCCGCGATCAGCCTCAGCAGGGTCGACTTGCCACAGCCCGAGGGGCCGACGAAGACCACGAACTCGCCATCGGCGACCTGGAGGTCGAGGTCCTTGATGATATGGGTGCTGCCGAAGGTCTTGTTGATCTTTTCCAGGGTCACGCTTGCCATCTTGCGACTCCTTGCCGGCCTCCAGGGCCGGCGTTCTTGTGTGGTGTTAACGGTCGAGCTGGAGATAGGCGGCCTGGTAGGCCGGCAACGTCAGGGTGTCGCCGTCGAGGGCCGATGCGAAGCCGTGCCCCTGGAGTGGGGTGCCGGGCTGTGGCAGCGTCGTGCTCAGGGTCTCGCCGGTCAGGTTGAACACGCACAGCAGTCGTTCGTCACCCGCCTCGCGGATGAAACCAAGCAGATCCTCGCCGACGTCGACCAGCGACAGCGCGCCGTCGACCAGCGCCGGGTGGGCCTGGCGGAAGGCCAGCAGGCGGCGGGTGGCGTTGAGCACCGAGTCGGGATCGTCCTGCTGGCGCTCCACGGCGAGTGGCCGGTGGCGCTCGTCCACCGGCAGCCAGGGCTCCACGGCCTCGGCGGTGAAGCCGGCCCTTGGCGCGTCGGTCCAGGGCATCGGCGTCCGGCAGCCGTCGCGGCCCTTGAACTCCGGCCACAGGACCTTGCCGTAGGGGTCCTGGATGCGCTCGAAGGGCACCTCGGCCTCGGGGAGGCCCAGTTCCTCGCCCTGGTAGAGGCAGACGCTGCCGCGCAGCGACAGCACCATGGCCAGCGCCGCCTTGGGGTAGGCCACGGGATCCTCGCCCCGGCCCCAGCGGGTGGCGCTTCTCTCCACGTCGTGGTTGGACAGCGCCCAGCACGGCCAGGCATCGCCGGCCAGGCGCTGGAAGCGTTCGATTACCTCGCGGATGTAGCTGGCCGAATGCGGGGCGTTGAGCAGATCGAAGCCATAGGCCATGTGCAGCTTGTCGCCGCCGTCGGTGTATTCGGCCATGCGCTCGAGCGGGTTGTCGTCGCCGATCTCGCCCACCGTCGTGGTGCCGGGGAACTCGTCCATCAGGGCACGCAGGTCCTTGAGGAAGTCGAGGTTCTCCGGGCGGCTCAGGTCATAGACGTGGCGCTGCCAGGTATAGGGGTTGGCGTCCGGGGCGCCCAGGGTCTTGGCCTCGCCGGCCGGCACCGGCGGGTTGTCGCGAAGCGCGAGGTCGTGGAAGTAGAAGTTCACGGTGTCGAGGCGGAAGCCGTCGACGCCCAGCTCCAGCCAGAAGCGCATGTTGTCCAGCTGGGCCTTCCTGACCTCGGGATTATGGAAGTTGAGGTCCGGTTGCTCGACCAGGAAGTTGTGCAGGTAGTACTGGCGGCGACGGGAGTCGAAGGTCCAGGCGGAGCCGCCGAAGATCGACAGCCAGTTGTTGGGCGGCGTGCCGTCGGGCCTGGGGTCGGCCCACACGAACCAGTCCGCCTTGTTGTTGGTGCGGTCCTGGCGGCTTTCCTGGAACCAGGGATGCTGGTCCGAGGAGTGGCTGATCACCTGGTCGATCATTACCTTGAGGCCCAGTGCGTGGGCACGTGCCAGCAGCGCCTTGAAGTCGTCCAGGGTGCCGAACATCGGATCGACGTCGCGATAGTCGCTGACGTCATAGCCGAAGTCGAGCATCGGTGAGGTGAAGAAGGGCGACAGCCAGATGCCGTCGACGCCCAGGCTCGCCACGTAGTCGAGCTTCTCGGTGATGCCCGCGATATCGCCGATGCCGTCGCCATTGGCGTCCATGAAGCTGCGCGGATAGATCTGGTAGATGACGCCACCGCGCCACCAGGACAGGTTGTCTTGCATGGTCGTTTCCATCGATGACATGAGGCTTACCCCTTGACGGCGCCGGCGGTGAGGCCGGAGACGATGCGGCGCTGGAAGATCATCACCAGGATGACCAGCGGCACCGTGACGGTGACCGAGGCCGCCATGATCGGCCCCCAGGGCAGCTCGTGCTGGCTGCCGCCGGAGATCAGGGCGATCGCCACCGGCACGGTGCGCTGGTCGTCGGTGAGCGTGAAGGTCAGGGCGAACAGGAACTCGTTCCAGGCGGCGATGAAGGCCAGCAGCCCGGTAGTCGCCATGGCCGGCCACATCAGCGGCAGGAACACCTTGGTGATGGTCACCCAGGGGGTGGCACCGTCCATGATCGCGGCCTCTTCCAGTTCCATGGGCAGCTGGCGCATGAAGGTGGTCAGCACCCACACGGTGAACGGCAGGGTGAAGATGGTGTAGCTCAGGATCAGGCCGCCCGGGTTGTTGTAGAGGTTCAAGACGCGGATGACCTCGAACAGCCCCGAGAGCACCGCCACCTGCGGGAACATCGACACCCCGAGAATCGTCAGCATCACCGTGGTGCGGCCGCGGAAGCGGACCCGGCCCAGGGCATAGGACGCGGTGATGCCCAGCAGCAGGGCGATGAACACCACCGACAGCGAGACGACGATGGAGTTGAAGATGGCGCGCACGAAGCTCTTCTGGGTGAAGATCTGCACGTAGTTGCCGAAGTCCACCGACGACAGCCAGAAGTCGACCCGGAACAGCTCGCTGGAGGGCTTCAACGAGGTGATCACGGCATAGTAGAAGGGGAAGATGGCGTAGACCATCACCACGGCGATCAGGGCATAGAGCCCGACCCGCTTGGCGAGCTTGATCAGCTGGTACTGGTTCATTGGTCGACTCCCAGTTGACGGCGGCCGAGGTAGAGGTAGATGACCACGGCCAGGGCGATGATCAGGAACAGCATCGTCGAGGCGGCGCTGCCGTAGCCCACGTCCTGGAACTCCACCAGCTGCTGGCGGGCATAGATCGACATGGTCATGGTGCTGGTGGAGTTGGAGGTCAGCACGTAGATGACGTCGAACACGCGCAGGGCATCGAGCAGTCGGAATATCACGGCGACCAGCAGGGCCGGGGTGATCAGCGGCAGGGTGACGCGGAAGAACACCGTGACCGGATGGATGCCGTCGACCTCGGCGGCCTCGTAACAGTCCTTGGGCAGCATCTGCAGGGCGGCCAGCACCAGCAGGGCGACGAAGGGAATGGTCTTCCAGACATCGACCATGATCACCGCCCACATGGAGAGGCTGGCGTCGGCGGTCCAGGCCAGGGGCGCATCGATCAGGCCCAGGGCCATCAGCATGTGGTTGATGATCCCGAACTGGTCATTGAGCATCCAGGCCCACATCTTGGCCGAGACGATGGTGGGGATGGCCCACGGGATCAGCACCGCGGCGCGGACCAGCATGCGGCCCTTGAACTCGGCGTTGAGCAGCAGGGCGACGATGATGCCGAACACCACCTCCAGCGACACCGACACCACGCTGAAGTAGACGGTGTTCCAGACGGAGTTCCACCACACCGGATCGGTGAGCAGGCCATACCAGGCGCCGTCGTCGTAGACCAGATAGTTCTCGAAGCCGATCAGGGTGGCGGCGGCGGTATCCGACAGCGAGGCGTCGGTGAGACTGAAATAGAAGGTCCGCAGCAGCGGCCAGCCGGCCACCAGGACCAGCGTGATCAGCATCGGCGCGAGGAAGGTCCAGGCGGCGCGGACCCGCTGGCGGCGCACCTTGGTGCCGCGGTAGCCGGCTGGGGAGGAGCGCCCCGCCTGGGGGGCGCGTTCGGTTGCGGGAGTGGACATGACGACCTCCGGTTACCAGCGACGACGCTTGATGCGGGACAGTTCGCTGTCCAGCTCGGACACGGCCTCGGCACCGCTCTGGTTGCCGGAGAGCACGCTGTGTGCGGCGTTGAAGAAGCTGTTGCTCACCCGGCCGTAGTTGTCGCCGGTGGGGGCAGAGGGACGGGCCACGGCGTTGGTGAAGGTGGCGTAGAGGGTGCCGAAGAAGGGCACCGCCGCGAGCACCTCCTCATCCTCGTAGAGGGCGGCCAGGGTGGGGTTGTAGGCGCCCTCGATGGCGCGGCGCTTCTGCTCGGCCTCGGAGGTCAGGAAGGCCACCAGGTCGGCGGCGGCTTCACGGTTCTCGGTATACTTGGAGACCGCCAGGTTCCAGCCGCCGAGGGTCGCGGCGCTTTCCCCGTCCGGCCCGTGGGGCAGCTTGACCACGCCGACCTTGCCGGCCACGTCGCTGTCCTCGCTCTGGGTGAGCGACCAGGCATAGGGCCAGTTGCGCATGAACACCGCATTGCCGCTCTGGAAGATGCCGCGGGCCTCCTCCTCGGTGTAGTTGAGCACGCCTTTCGGCGAGATGTTGCCGATCCAGCTGGCGGCGAGGTCCAGCGCCTCGGCGGCCTTGGCGTTGTCGATGGTGATCTCGCCGTCGGCATCGACGATGGTGCCCCCGCCGTAGCTGGCGATCCACTCCAGGGCGTTGCAGGTCAGGCCCTCGTAGGCACGGCCCTGGAAGACGTAGCCCCACATCCCGTCGTTGCCGGCCGCGCGCTCGGCGGCCTGGATCTCGGTGGCGATCTCGGTCAGCTCGGCCCAGGTCTCGGGGGCCTCGACGCCGTGTTCCTCGAGCAGGTCCTTGCGGTAGTAGAGCACGCCGGCATCGGTGAACCAGGGCATCGCCACCAGGCGGCCGTCGATGGTGTTGTTGGCGACAATGGTCTCGAAGTGGCCGGCCGCCGCCTCCTCGCCGAGCGTCTCGCCGAGATCGAGCAGGTGATTGGCCAGCAGGCCCGGCCATACCACGTCGATCTGCATCACGTCGATGTCGCTGGACTGGGCGGAGAGGATCTGCTGGTAGAGCGACAGGCGCTCGGTGGAAGAGTTGGGGGTGGAGACGATGTCGACCTCGTGGCCGGTCTGCTCCTCCCACTGGGCGACGCCCTCCTCGCACAGGGTGAGCTCGGCGCCCACCGCGCCGCAGGAGATGGTCAGTTCCGCGGCCTGGGCCTGGCTGCCGCTCGCGGCAGCCCCGGCCAGGGCGATGGCGGAGATCAGGGTCTTCTTGAGCATGCTGGCTTCCTCGTCGCTTGTTGTTGTCGATGTGACGAACCGCAGGGTCGGTCTCTCCGATGCACCGGAGGGTGGTTCGGACCTTTGACTTAAACGATTAAGATCACGTGCCGCAAAGGTAGTCGTCGTCCTTGCCCGGCATCAACCTGGACGTTGGTCGTAGACGGTCATCTCCCGGCGACGTACGCGCCGGCCGTCATGCCACCTCATGGCCCCGACTTGCCTCCAGCAGTGCATACCAGTCCCGGCGGGAGAGGCGAAGATCGGCCTCGTCCCGCAGGGCCTCGATGCGGGCAGGATTCAGGGTGCCGATCACCGGTACCGGGGCACCCGGCAGACGACGCAGCCAGGCCAGTGCCACCCCGGCGGGGCTGACCCCGTGGCGGGTGGCGAGGGCCTCCAGGGCCCGGCCGACCGATCCCCCGAACAGCGTGCCGCCCGCCAGGGGTGACCAGGCCATGGGCTGCAGAGCGTCCTGACGCAGGGCATCGAAGTGGCCATCGAACAGCGGTGCCGGTTGGGTGAGGGAGAGCTGCAGCTGGTGGTGGGTCAGCGGGTGGGATAGCGCGGCCTGAAGGCGGCGCCACTGCTCGGGCAGGAAGTTGGAGATCCCCAGCGCGGCGACCTTGCCGGCCCGGACGGCATCGTCCAGTGCCTTGGCGGTGGCATCGGCCTCCATCAGCGGGTCCGGGCGGTGGATCAGGAAGACGTCGAGACGCTCGACGCCCAGCCGTGTCAGGGCGCGGTCGATGGCACCGGCCAGCCAGTCCGGCGAGCTGTCGTAGTGCTTGATCTGGCCCCGGCCCATGCGGATCCCGGCCTTGGTGACCACCCGCACTCGTCGGGCAAGGCTGGGACGTTGGCGCAGTGCCTCGCCGAACAGGTGCTCGTTCCTACCCTCTCCGCCGTAGATGTCGGCGTGGTCGAACCAGTCGAGTCCCTGATCCAGGCGAGCCTCGATCCAGTCGGCCAGGCGCTCGGGGTCGTGAAATCCCGGGGTCTCATGCAGGCGCATCATGCCAAGCATGAGCGGGGGCGTGTCGGTGCTCATCGCGAGTCCTCGTCGTGGTGTCGATGGGCAGGGTATGTCATGGCGAGGATAGTTTTGTAGTTTTATTACTTTAATTGGCTCGAGTTGCGATAGCTGATTAGACATTGGTCGTAATATTACGAGAATCTTTTTGTCATCAGGATCTGTAACGATTAAGTTCACGGTGACCTCAGAACCGGACCGAATCCGGCGCGGGGCACCCTGCCTTCGTGATGATCACCCGTCTCGACAACAACAAAGGACGAGAACGACCATGAACGCTGTCAAGCTCAAGACACCGCTCGCCATCGCCATCGCCGCCGCCAGCTTCTCCCTGGCCGGCACCGCCAACGCCCAATCCAGTGACCTCGAGCAACGCCTGGCCGAGCTGGAGGCACGCATCGCCGCCGCCGAGCAACGTGCCGACGCGGCCGAACAGCGCGCCGAGCTCGCCGAACAGCAGGCCGAGGAGGGGCTCTCGGCCGAGGAACTCGAGGAGCGCCTGGCCAAGGTCGAGCAGAAGGCCGACAGCGACGAAGGCTTCGCCTTCGGTGCCTACGCCCGCTCCGGCCTGCTGATTGGTGACGATCACAAGAGCATCCCCGGTGGGCCGGGCGTGACGCCGGCCGGTCCCCTGGGCGGTAACGTCGGTCGCCTGGGCAACGAGCCGGACACCTACGCCGAGGCCAAGCTGAACTACCGGCAGCGCTTCGATAATGGCGCCGTCGCCGATTACCGCATGATGTTCGCCGATGGCGTGCGGACCAGCAACGACTGGACCGCCGAGGAGTCGAACCTCAACGTGCGCAACGTCTATGTCGAGTTCAGCGAGCTGCCGACCTTCACGGGGGCGTTCGAGGATGCCTCGATCTGGGCCGGCAAGCGTTTCGACCGCGACAACTTCGATATCCACTGGATGGACACCGACTTCGTGTTCCTGGCCGGCACCGGCGCGGGGATCTACGATGTCCAGCTCGCCGACAGCTGGAAGGCCAACTTCTCGCTGTATGGCCGCAGCTACTCGGACTTCCCCACCGAGGAGTCGGAGCTCACCGACGACACCGACAACCTGACGCTGACCGCCAACAACTACTTCGGCAACTGGCAGTGGATGGTCAGCGGCCTGTCCGCCGCCGACAACGACGAGCGTGACATCGCGAACGGTTCCACCGCCGCCGACGACGGCTTCCATACCATGGTCGCCTACCACGGCGACAGCTTCTTCGGCCTGGGTGAGGGCAACTTCAAGGCGGCGGTGATGCACGGGCAGGGCCTCGGCGCCGAGGTCAAGGTGGTCGGCGGCAACGGCCAGTTGACCGAGGACGCGACGGCGACCCGCGTCGGCCTCTATGGCACCACCTACCTGGCCCCCAAGTGGCGCATCGCGCCGGCGATCCTCGCCGAGGTCAGCGAGGATCGTTTCGCCGAGGGTGACGAGTACACCTGGGCGACCTTCAACACCCGCCTGGCCAACGAGATCACCGAGAACTTCGAGATGCAGTACGAGGCGACCTACCAGTGGATGGACCTCGACCAGGGGCCGGTGGGTAACGCCGCCGAAGGCGCCTATACCAAGTTCACCGTCGCGCCGACCTTCAAGCCCGACGTGGGTGGCTTCTGGCAGCGCCCGGAGATTCGTGTCTTCGCCAGCTTCAGCGACTGGGACGAGGAGCTCAACGGCTATAGTGATGACGATGCCTTCGGCAGTGAAGGCTTCACCGGCAGCGAGTGGGCCTTCGGCGTGCAGACCGAGATCTGGTTCTGATCCCGCCGACCCGGCGCTGTCCGGGCCGATGATGGCCTGCTGTTCCGATGCTTGCCCGCGGCACTGTTGCCGCGGGCCTTTTGCATGGAGCCGATGCCTCGTTCCACCCTTCCTGTCCATCGGGAGTTCGATTCATGCCGTTGCTCCAGGAAAAGCTCGCCCCCCCGGTACTTTCCTCCACCCTGGTGGCCCGGCCACGGCTCAATGATCGCTTCGCCCTTGACGAGCGTATCCGCCTGCTGGTGGTGCAGGCACCACCCGGCTATGGCAAGACCACCCTGGTGGCCGAACGGCTGCCATCACTGGAGCAGGCGGCGAGCTGGCTGCGTCTCGACGCCCGCGACGATGACCCACGGCGCTTCGCCGATTACTTCGGCGCGGCCCTCGACCGCTTGTGCCGCGAGTGGCTGGATGTCTCGCTGTTGCCCGCCGAGGAGGGTCCCTTCGATGCCTGCATCGATGCCTGGCTGGCCAGCCTGCCTGCCGAGGCACCGCCCTGCCGTCTGGTGATCGACGAGTTCGAGCATATCCGTCACCCCGCCATCCGCGACGGCCTCGTCCACTGGCTGCGCCACCAGCCGCGCTGGCTGACCCTGACCCTGGTATCGCGTACCCGGCCGTCCCTCGGCCTGCCGGGCCTGCGGCTGCGCGGCGAGCTCGAGGAGATCGACGCGACGGCGCTCGCCTTCGACCTGGAGGAGGCCCAGACGCTGTGCGCCGAGCAGCTCAGCTTCCCGCCCACCCGGGTCAGCCTGGAGCGGGCCCTGCGCCTGACGGGGGGCTGGGTGATGGCCCTGGACTGGCTGATCCAGCGCACCACCACTCGCGCGGGTTTCGACAGCCTGCTGGATCGCCTGGGCGGCAGCCATCCGGACTTCGTCGCCTGGTTCGACGATCTGCTGGAAGCCTGTCTCGACGAATCCGACCGCCGGCTGCTGTTGCAGCTCGGGGTGCTGGAGCGTTTCTCTCCGATGCTGGTGGCCCGCCTGCTGGAGGGGGAACGAGTCTCCCAACGGCTCGAGGCCCTGGAGGGGGCCGGCCTGTTCCTGGAGCGCTCAGATCCCCATGAGCAGTGGTTTCGCTTCCATCCCCTGTTCGCCGGTTACCTGCGTCATCGCCGCCATGAACTGAGCCTGGCGTCCCAGCGCCAGCTGCATCGCCGTGCCAGCCAGGCCTGGCTGGCGCTGGGCGATCCCGCTCTGGCCCTGTCCCAGGCCATCGAGGCGGACGACTCCGAGGCGCTCACCACGCTGGTGGAGGCCCAGGGGCCCCAATTGCTGGCCCATGGCCACTTCGCGCTGCTGGCACGGGCCCTGGCGACGCTCGGCGAGACTCGCCTGTGCGCCTCGCCGCGCCTGACACTGATCCACGGCTGGGTGTCCCACGCCCAGTACCAGTTCGACCGCACCGCCCAGGCCATCGGCTGGATCGAGGCCCAGCTCGACGACCCCGCCTGGCAGGAACTGGCCGCCGAGTTCGCCACCCTGCGCGCCCAGCTGGCGATCAACCAGGGCGATGCCGAACGTGCCGCGCCGCTGGCCGAACAGGCCCTGAGCCAACCGGCCCGCTACCTGGCGGCCACGCCGGTGTCGGCCGGCGCCATCCTCTGCGAGGCGCGTTTCGTCCAGGGGCGACTCGAGGAGTCGCTGGCGCGAATCCTCGAGGTGGAGCGTGAGGCGCGGCGCATCGGCGACGACCAGCTGATGTTGTGGGCGCTGTGCCACCATTCGGAGACCCTGGTCGCCCAGGGGCGCCTGCAGGCCGCCTTCGACATCCAGGAACGCGCCTTCGCGCATATCGAGCACAGCGGCCTCGACCGGCTACCGGTCGCCGAGTTCCTGTATCGCATCCGCAGCCAGCTGCTGTGGGAGTGGCACCGCCTGGATGAGGCCGAGCAGGCGGCCCTGGCCGGCATCGCCCTGCTCGATCGCCAGGGCGAGCACTGGACCCTGCAGTGCCATGTCAGCCTGGCCAAGGTCGCCCAGGCCCGCGGCGACCAGGCGCAGTGTGCCGACCACATCCGCCGCATTCGCAAGATACTCGCCGATGGCGACTATCACATCGACTGGCGGGCCAACGCCCACGCCACCCTGCTGGCCTGGTGGCAGGCCAACGACGACCGCGATGCGGTGGCCCGCTGGCTGCAGGAGGCGCCGCCCGCCGAACCCGACACCGCCAGCAACCACTTCGCCCAGGCCAACGTGCGCAACCACGCCCGGGCCTTGATGCTGCTCGGCCGGCCCGACGAGGCCCGGACGCTGCTGAACACCCTGGAGGCCCAGGCCGCGCGTTTCGGCCTGGTCACCGATGCCAACCGCAATCGGCTATGCCTGGCGCTCCTGGAATGGCAGTGTGGCCATGCGCCGTTGGCCTTGGATCACCTGGCCGAGGCGCTGGAGCTGGCCTCGCGCACGGCCCTCACCGGCAGCTTCCTACGCCTAGGGCGCCCTCTGTCCGACATGCTCATCCGGCTGCTCGAGACCCGGGAGCTGGACGAGCTGGCCCGTCGCCGCGCCGAGCGGCTGCTCACCCTGGCCGGCCGTCAGCGCGACTTCGGCCGCGGCGTACGCCTGATGCTCGACGAGGCGGTGATCGCCGACATCGTCGCTCGCCCCGACGTCCCCGAGCTGATCCGCACCTCACCCCTGACCCGCCGCGAGTGGCAGATCCTGGGGCTGATCCATGCCGGACTCTCCAACGAGCAGATCGCCGAACAGCTGTCGGTGGCGCCCACCACCATCAAGACGCATATCCGCAGCCTCTATCAGAAGCAGGGCATTCGCCGCCGGGAGGAGGCCATCGCCCTGGCCGGCGATCTCCTCGCCCGTATCCAGGGGGAGTAGGGGGGCTCCTCCTCCCCCCACCTACGCCTGTCGCCCATCCCGCGGGAGGATTTCTCCCGCCGGTCCTGCCGCCACCATGAGCGTGACGCTTTTCCCGCGGTATCGGTCCGCCGATACCCGCGATTCACGACAAGGACCCGGCACATGACCACAGACACTTCCCAGTACCTCGGTCGACAGGGCGCCGACTGGTGGCGCGGCGCGGTGATCTACCAGATCTACCCGCGCAGCTTCATGGACGCGAGCGGCGACGGCATCGGTGACCTGCAGGGCGTGATCGACCGGCTCGATTACATCGCCTCGCTGAATGTCGACGCCATCTGGCTGTCGCCGTTCTTCACCTCGCCGATGCTCGACTTCGGCTATGACGTCAGTGACTATCGCGACGTCGACCCGATGTTCGGCACCCTGGCCGATTTCGACCGCCTGGTGGAGGCCGCCCATGCCCGCGGCCTCAAGGTCACCATCGACCAGGTGCTCTCCCACACCTCCGATGCCCATGCCTGGTTCCAGGAGAGCCGTGAAAGTCGCGACAACCCCAAGGCAGACTGGTACGTATGGGCCGATCCCCGGCCCGATGGCGCCCCGCCCACCAACTGGCAGGCGATCTTCGGTGGCTCCGCCTGGCAGTGGGACACCCGGCGCTGCCAGTACTACCTGCACAACTTCCTGGTCGAGCAGCCGGACCTCAACTTCCGCAACCCGGAAGTGGTCGAGGCCATCCTCGGCGAGGTGCGCTTCTGGCTGGAGCGCGGCGTCGACGGCTTCCGCCTGGACGCGGTGAACTTCTGCACCCATGGCGAACTCAGGGACAACCCGCCGCGGGAAGATATCCAGGAGGGGTTTATCGGCGTACGCCCCGATAACCCCTACGGCTACCAGCTCCATCTTTACGACAAGACCCAGCCGGAGAACCTGGCCTTCCTCGAGCGGCTACGGGCGCTGCTCGATGAGTACCCCGGCACCACCAGCGTCGGCGAGGTCGGCGACGACGACTCGCTGGGCGTGATGGCCGAGTATTCCCGGGGCGGCAAGCGCCTGCACATGGCGTACTCCTTCGATCTGCTCGGCGAGCGCCATGACCCCGAGTACCTGCGCGGCATCCTCACCGAGATGGAAGCGCGCATCGAGGATGGCTGGCCCTGCTGGGCGCTGGGCAACCACGACGTCACCCGCCTGGCCACCCGCTGGAACGCCGAGGACGATGCCGCCAGGCTGCGCCTCTACCTGGCCTTCCTGCTCACCCAGCGCGGCAGCATCTGCCTCTACCAGGGCGAAGAGCTGGGCCTGAGCGAGGCCGACCTCACCTTCGAGCAACTGGTCGATCCCGCCGGCATCACCTTCTG
>JAWWBV010000038.1:0-12163 GCA_033720795.1 Halomonas sp.
CGACCTGCTGGCCGGCGCCATCGTCAGCATCATGGTGATCCCCCAGTCGCTGGCCTATGCCCTGCTCGCGGGGCTGCCGGCGGTGGTCGGCCTCTACGCCAGCATCCTGCCCCTGCTCGCCTACACTCTGCTCGGCACCAGCCGTACCCTGGCCGTGGGGCCGGTGGCGATCATCGCCCTGATGACCGGGGCGGCGCTCTCGGGCGTGGCGGCGCCGGGCACGCCGGAGTACCTCCAGGCGGCGCTGGTGCTGTCGCTGCTCTCGGGGCTGATGCTCACCGCCATGGGCCTGCTGCGCCTGGGCTTCTTCGCCAACTTCCTGAGCCACCCGGTGATCGCCGGGTTTCTCTCGGCCTCGGCGGTGCTGATCGCCGCCAGCCAGGCGGCCCACCTGCTCGGCATCGAGGCCAGCGGCTTCACCGCCCTGGACCTGGTGGCGAGTCTCGCCGGCGACCTGGGCCAGACCCACGGGCCGACCCTGCTGATGGGGCTGGGCTGCCTCGTCTTCCTGGTGGGCATCCGCCAGTTCGGCAAGCGTGCCTTCACGGCGCTGGGCCTGCCGACGGGATTCGCCGGGCTGCTGACCCGCACGGGCCCGGTGATCGCGGTGGTCGTGACCACGCTGCTCAGCTGGCAGCTGGGGCTCGCCGAACGGGGCGTGGCGGTGGTCGGTACCGTGCCGGGCGGGCTGCCGCCGCTGACCCTGCCACCCATGGAGGCGGCGCTGTGGCAGCGCCTGCTGGTGCCGGCGCTGCTGATCAGCGTGGTCGGCTTCGTGGAGTCGATCTCCATGGCCCAGATGCTCGCCGCCAAGCGCCGCGAGCGGATCCTGCCCGATCAGGAGCTGGTGGGCCTGGGCGGCGCCAACATCGCGGCCGCCTTCACCGGCGGCATGCCGGTCACCGGGGGCCTCTCGCGCACCGTGATCAACTTCGAATCCGGCGCCCGCACCCCCATGGCGGGGCTCTTCGCGGCGCTTTGCATCGCGGTGGTGACGCTGGCCCTGACCCCGCTGCTGCACCACCTGCCCATCGCCACGCTGGCCGCCACCATCACCGTCTCCATCCTGACCCTGGTGGACATTCCCCTGGTACGCCAGACCTGGCGCTACTCGCGCAGCGACTTCTCGGCCATGGCGGTGACCATCGTGCTGACCCTGGTGGAGGGCGTGGAGGCCGGCATCATCTCGGGGGTGGCGCTCTCCATCGGGCTCTTCCTCTACCGCACCAGCCGCCCGCACAGCGCGCTGGTGGGACGCATCGAGGGCACCGAGCACTTTCGCAGCGTGCGTCGCCACCAGACGGAGACCGTCAGCCACCTGGCCATGCTGCGCATCGACGAGAGCCTCTACTTCGCCAACGCCCGTTACCTCGAGGACACCCTCTACACCCTGGTGGCGAGCCGCCCCGAGCTCGATCACGTGGTGCTGATCTGCTCGGCGGTCAACCTGATCGACGCCTCGGCCCTGGAGAGCCTCGAGGCGATCAACGCCCGGCTCCAGGACTCCTCGGTCACCCTGCATCTCGCCGAGGTCAAGGGACCGGTGATGGACCGCCTCAAGCACAGCGACTTTCTCGACGACCTGACCGGCCGGGTGTTCCTCAGCACCTACGCGGCCTGGAGTGAACTCAAGCGCCAGCCGGACGAGGCTCGCTGAAGGGGCGTACCCACGGCGAACCCGGTGAAACGCCTATCGATGTTCCGACCGTGGGGATGCCTCGGCCATGACAGCAGCACGCAGACGAAAAGGCCCCGCTCCCTGGCCGGGAGCGGGGCCAAAGGTTGCGTATCGCGTGTCAGGGCATCAGCACGCCATCGATGACGTGAATGACCCCGTTGGACTGGGCCACATCCACCAGGGTGATGTTGGCCGAATTGCCGTTGGCATCCATGACGCTGAGGTTGTTGCCGTTGCGCATCACGGTCAGGCGCTCGCCCTGTACCGTCTCGAAACTGGCCGCCCCCTCGCGCTCCATGACCGCCTCCTGCAGCGCCTCCCGGTTCATGCTGCCGGGCACCACGTGGTAGGTCAGCACCTCCTGGAGCTGCGCCTGGTTCTCCGGCTTCAGCAGCATCTCGACGGTGCCATCGGGAAGTTCGGCGAAGGCGGCGTCCACCGGGGCGAACACGGTGAAGGGGCCTTCGCCCTGCAGCACCTCGGCTAGCCCCGCGGCCTGTACCGCCGCGACCAGGGTTTCATGGTCGTTCGAATTGACCGCATTCTCGATGATGTTGCGCTCGGGCAACATCGACGCGCCACCGACATTGGTCGGTCCGTGACCGGCATGGGCGCTTCCCAGGCTCAAGGCAGCAACACACAGGCCGGCGGCAAGGATCTTCGATTTCATGGCTAACATCTCCTGACTGGCGATTTGGCGGTCCCGGATTTCCGGGGCTCGTCAATGGATACGCAATGTCCTGGAGAATGGATGCACGTTGATGACGAAACCTTTACTTGGACGCTGCCCTCGCGAAGACTGGCGGCACCAGCCGCCCCCTTCTCAGCCAGGACATGGCGCATGCCCGATGCTTCTCAGCAAGACCTAGCGCGCCACTTGTCCGGCTGCGCCCAGGGTGACAACAAGGCCCTCGAACGCCTCTATCGTGCCTGCAGTGCGCATCTGTATGCCCAGCTGTTGCGTATCCTGAGAGATGAGAGCGCCGCCCAGGACTGCCTTCAGCAAGTCTTCATTCGTATCTGGAACGCCGCCGGCCAATACGATGCCAGCCGTGCGAAACCCATGACCTGGCTGTCCACCCTGACACGCAACATCGGCATCGACTGGCTGCGTCGTCGAAAACCCCAGGATGCCACCGACACGGAAGCGCTCCTGGAGACCCTGACGGGAGAGCAGGACCCGGAGGCCGACAGCATGAGCATCCAGGATGGCGATCAGTTGCGCGACTGCCTGGACACCCTGAGTCCACCCCATCGGCAAGCGCTTGAAATGGTCTATTTTCAGGGCCTCACCCACAGCGAGCTCGCCGACACCCTGACCCAGCCGCTGGGTAGCGTGAAAAGCTGGATACGACGCGGACTCGAGAGGTTGAAAACATGTCTGACTGGGATTTGAGCCAACCCGAGGAACGGCACCTGGCGGCGGGAGAATACGCCCTCGGCGCCCTGGATGCCGACCAGAAGGCCAGTTTCGAGGCCTTGCTGGCGGTCAGCCATGACCTGCAGAACGACGTGGCGACCTGGCAGGAACACCTTCAGCTCTTCAATGAACGCCTCGATCCGCGCACCCCGCCCGCCGAGGTATGGGAGCGCATCTCGGCGGCCACCGGCGCAGCCCACGCGCCCTGGTGGCGCTCACTGACGCTGTGGCGCAGTGCCAGCCTCGGCTTCGCCACCCTGGCATTGGCCTCGGGTCTGCTGTGGGTACACCCCCTCGGGCCCGACGTCGGGGAGGAAAGTGCGGTATTCGTGGTCCAGGACGAAGCACGCACCCCGGGGTGGATCATCAGCGCCACGGCCGAGGGCCGACTGATCGTCCAGGCCGTGCAGCCCAGTCAGGTGGGCAGCGAACAGACCGGCGAACTCTGGCTGATCGCCGATGGCACGCCGATCTCGCTGGGGCTGCTGCCCGATAGCGGGCGTCATCGCCTCACCCCCAGCCCGGACTTGCGTGCCCAGCTGTTCAACGCCGATCTCGCCGTCACTGTCGAACCAGAGGGGGGTGCCCCTCAGGGCCAGCCGACCGGCCCGGTCATCGACCACGGTCGCCTGACGCCAATTCGCGGCGCCACGATACGCTTCTGATCGCGGCGAGGGCGGCGGCCTCCTCCGCTACCGCCACAGCCGTTCACACGGCGTACCGCTTGACACCCTGGACGCCATCAATGTCGCCTCGGAGGCCCCGCGCACCTGCGCTTCCTGGATCACGCCCAAGCGGCGGCCGAAAGACGAGGACTCCTGACCTCGAGGCGTCCAGCGCACGTCACCCTGTTCCCGCCCCCACCCTTGTAACGCCCCCAGGTCGATCCCCCCGTCATGCGGCCCTCCTGCCGGTGCAGCGCCCTTGTCCGCTGAACAAGGCGCTGTCTTACCCTCGGCTCAGCTACTAGACATTGGTCGCAGATCAAGCCTCGAAGGGTCCGGCGTGCGGGCATGGAAGGGATGAAAATGACTGTTAATTCATGCTATTGCGACAACTGTTCCGCCAGGCGGATAGGCCCGTAAGGCGTCACCGACGAACAGGCGTTGACACCCGCGTGCCGGCTTCCCTAGTATCGAACCGAAAGCGAAACTTGATACCGCATAGCAAAACAATCAGCATCATCATGCTTCAGGAGCCCTTCATGCGCCAGCTCGCCCGCCACCTCGCCATTGCCTCTCTCCCGTTCTCGATGCTCGCGGTCGCCGCCACCCAGGCGAGCGGCGACGTGTCACTACCCAGCACCATGGCCTGGACCGCCTACGGCACCAATTCCAGCGGTTATGCCCAGGCCGTGGCCATCGGTGGCATGCTGCAGGAACACTACGACACCTCGGTGCGCATCCTGCCCGGCGACAATGATGTCTCGCGCATGACCCCGCTCAAGCAGGGACGCGTCAATCTCTGCGCCTGCGGCATCTCCAGCTACTATGGCGCCGAGGGCGTGATGATGTTCGCCCACCCCGACTGGGGGCCCCAGCCGCTGCGGGTGATCACTACCTCCACCGCCTCCTTCGGCCTGTCCCTGGCGGTGGCCGGCGACCTGGATGTCGAGACCCCTGCCGACCTCAAGGGCAAGCGCGTCGCCTACATCCGCGGCGACGACGCCCTGAACAAGGGCACCGAGGCCTACCTGGCCTTCGGCGGCCTGACCTGGGACGACGTGGAGCGGGTCGACTACCCCGGCTACGGTCGCTCCTTCGACGGCATCATCGCCGGCAACGTCGACGCCTCCTTCACCACCACGGTCACGCCCCCGGCCCAGCAGCTCGCCAGCAGCCCGCGGGGCATCAGCTGGCCGGTACTCGATCCGGACAATACCGAAGGCTGGGAGCGCATGAAGGCGATCGCGCCCTATTTCCGCCCCCATGAGGTCACCTCGGGTGCCGGCGGCATCAGTGCCGACAACCCGCTGCCGAGCGCCAGCTATCCCTACCCCATCGTGGTCGCCAATCAGGACCTCGACGACCAGGTCGCCTACGGGTTGATCAAGGCCCTTCAGGACAACTACGACGACTACAAGGACTCGGCACCGGGCGCGAGGGGCTATGCGCTGGAGTACCAGGACCTGGAGTGGGTGATTCCCTTCCACGACGCCGTGGTGGAGTACTACGAGGAGATCGGTGTCTGGACCGAGGAGATGCAGGCACACCAGGACTCCCTGGTCGAGCGCCAGGCCTTGCTGCTCGAGACCTGGAACGCCTTCATCGACGGCGCCCCCGACGACGAGGATGCCTTCCGCGAGGCCTGGATGACCGCACGCGCCGAGGCCCTGCGTGACGCGGGTTTCGACCCCGTCTTCGAATGACCCACCGCCGGGGCGGCTCGGGCCGCCCCGCTCCCCTCCTTCCTGAATGCCCAGCTTCAACGCCCTGGACCCCGATATGACCAAAGCGAAAACACAAGACGGCTCTGCGCAGCAGGCCAGGGAACAGATCAGCCAGACTCGCCCGCTGCCGGCCGGCCTGGCATGGGTGCCGGGTGCCGTCACGGTCGTGCTGCTGCTGATGACCCTGGACTACCTGTTCAATCTCGGCTGGCTGAACATCGTCACGGGCCTCGAAACCCAGTTCTACTATGCAGTAGTGGCCCTGCTGTTGCCGCTGGTCTATCTGCTCTGGCCGCTCCGGCCCTCCGCCTGGCATGCCATTCCCTGGTACGACTACCTGCTCAGCGCCGTGACGCTGCTCATCGGCGGCTATTTCGTCTATAACGCCGACGCCATCCTCGAACGCGGCTGGGCCTTCGCCGCGCCGGACATGGCGATCCTGGCCAGCTACGCCTACTGGCTGCTGATCATCGAGGCCGCCAGGCGCGCCGGCGGTTGGCCCATCGCCGTGATCGTCACCGCCTTCTCGCTCTACCCGCTGGTCGCCGACGTCATGCCGGGGCCGATCCAGGCCTTCCCCTCCTCCCTCGAGGAGACGGCCATGTACCACACCATGAGTACCGAAAGCATCATGGGCGTGCCGCTGCAGGCCTTCGCCGGCCTGGTGATCGGCTTTCTGGTGTTCGGGGTGGTGCTACAGAAGAGCGGCGGCGGCAAGTTCTTCATCAACCTGGCCTTCGCCCTGCTGGGTCACGTACGAGGCGGTCCGGCCAAGGTGTCGATCTTCTCCAGCGGCCTGATGGGCTCGATGAGCGGCAGCGTGATCAGCAACGTGCTGACCACCGGGGTACTCTCGATTCCCGCCATGCGCCGCATCGGCATGGGGCGCTCCTTCGCCGGCGGCGTCGAGGCCTGCGCCTCCACCGGCGGCGTCCTGATGCCCCCCGTCATGGGCGCCACCGCCTTCGTCATGGCCATGTTCCTCGACGTGCCCTATGCCGCCGTGGCGCTGGCCGCGGTGATCCCGTCGGTCCTCTACTTCCTGGGCCTGTTCATCCAGATCGATGCCTATGCCGCCCGGCACGAGATCAAGGGGCTACCCAGCGCGGAACTGCCCTCGCTGAAGGCCACCCTCAAGGAGGGCTGGTACTTCATCTTCGTCTTTGCCCTGCTGGTGTGGATGCTGCTGGTCATGCAACGCGAGGCCGTCGCACCCTTCTATGCCACCGCCCTGCTGCTGATCCTCAACCAGCTCTCCAAGCACAACCGCTGGCGGTGGAAGGATGTCGGCGAGACGCTATCGGGAGCCGCCAGGTTGTTCGCCGAGCTGATCGCCATCCTGGCCGGGGTCGGCATGCTGGTGGGCTCGCTGTCGATGACCGGCCTGTCCGGCACCATCGCCAACGACTTCATCCATCTGGCGGGGGGCAGCGTGCCGCTGCTGCTGATCATGGGCGCCCTGACCAGCTTCGTACTGGGCATCGGCATGACCGTGACCGCCGCCTACATCTTCCTGGCCGTGGCCCTGGCACCGGCGCTGATCCAGGGCGGCGGCCTCGACCCGATGGCCGTGCACATGTTCATCCTCTACTGGGGGATGCTCAGCTTCATCACCCCGCCGGTGGCGCTGGGCGCCTTCGCCGCCGCCACCGTCGCCGGCGCGCGCCCCATGGCCACGGGCCTGCAGGCCATGCGCCTGGGCAGCGTGATCTATTTCATTCCCTTCCTGTTCGTGCTCAATCCGGCGCTGATCATGCAGGGCGCGCCGCTGCAGATCCTGCTGGTGTTCGTCCAGGCCCTGGTGGGCATCGTGCTGTTCGCCTCGGCCATGCAGGGCTACCTGATCGGCGTGGGACGATTGGGTCATGGTGTCATCCAGGAGGTGGTGATCCGCGCCCTGGTGCTGCTCTCGGGCCTGACCCTGGCCCTGCCCGGGGGCGGCATGATCCCGCTGACTCAGCTCGAACTGCTCGGCATCTCGCTGGCCGCCCTAGTGCCTGGCGTGCTGCTGGCCAAATGGAGCCAGCACCATGCCCCCAACGGGTCGGTGCACCCCGGTCACTGATCCCGCCGGTTGCGTCTTTCGGCCGCCCTAGGGCGGCCTTCTTTTGCACAGTTTCTCTAAGCGGAACTTTATTTCGCAAAACTTGACCCCATCAGGGAATCGCGACATCATTCGCACATATTCCGAAATACAGACAACTTATTTTGCATAGCGGACAAGAGAGGATAAACATGACAGCCTGTGTCCATTATCAACGCCATGACGACATCGGCGTGATCCGCATCGACAACCCTCCGGTCAATGCCCTCGGCCAGGCGGTGCGCAGCGGTCTTCTCGACGCGCTCGAGCAGGGACTGGCCGATGACGCGGCACGCGTCCTGGTGCTGATGGCCGAGGGCCGTACCTTCATCGCCGGCGCCGATATCCGCGAGTTCGGCAAGCCGCCCCGTTCCCCCCTGCTGCCGGAGGTGATTGCGCATCTCGAGGCCAGCCCCAAGCCCATCGTGGCCGCCCTGCACGGGAACGCCCTGGGCGGTGGCCTGGAGGTGGCCCTGGGCTGCCACCTGCGCATCGCCCTGCCGGGTACCCGGGTCGGCCTGCCCGAGGTCAAGCTGGGGCTGCTGCCTGGTGCCGGCGGCACCCAGCGCCTGCCGCGCCTGACCGGTATCGCCCCGGCACTTGAACTGATTACCAGCGGTCGCCTTGTATCCGCCGAGGAGGCGCTGGCGCTCGGCATCATCGACCGGATCAGTGACGCCGAGACCCCACTGGAGGCGGCCCTCGACGCCGCCCGGGCGGTACTCGTCGGCGACCTGACGACGCGCCGTACCGGTGAGCTGCCCGCCCCGGCTACCGAGCCGCAGGCCGTGGCCGACTGTCGCCAGGCCCTGGCGCGGGATTGCCCCGAGCTCTACTCTCCCTTCCGGGCGCTGGAGGCCATCGAGGCCAGCAGCCGGCTCCCCCTGGATGAGGGACTCGCCTTCGAACGCCGGCGGTTCCTCGACTGCATGAACTCGCCGCAGCGCGCCGGATTGATCCACGCCTTCTTCGCCGCCCGTGCGCCCCATCGGGTGCCGAACGTCGAGGACGTCCCGGCCCTGACGCGCCTCGCCCTGCTCGGCGATCACCCGCTGTTCGACACCTTCAGGCACCGGGCCGAGCGCGCCGGCATCGTGCTCTCGGAGAAGGCCGAGGGCGTCGATGCCTGCCTGCTCGCCCCGGGTCGGCAGTGCGCGGAGGATGAGACGCTACGCATCGCCATCGTCTCCCCCGAGGCCGCCGACCGGGCGGTGAACGCCGAGTTACTGCTGGTGGTGCCCGCCGAGGCGGGCTGCGTGGAGCTGGTCGACACCGGCGCCGGCCCGCACCATCAGCAAGCCGTCGCCAAGACCCTCAAGGCGTTGCGCCTGACCCTGGTCGTCAGTCGCGGCGAAAGTATTCTCGCCCGCCTGCAGCAGACCATGGAGGGGGCCGAGCCCTCTTCCCGCGAGGCCCTGGAGCGCGCGGCGCTCGATGCCGCCGCGGGGGGGCTCGCCTATCGCCACAGCGATATCGACCTGCTGGCCATCGAGGCCCTGGGCTATCCCCGCCATCTGGGTGGTCCCCACTATCAGGCAACCGCCGGCGCCTCAACCCCCTCATCGGAGAACCATCCATGAACCTGAACTATACCCCCGACGAGCTGGCCTTCCGCCAAGAGGTGCGCGACTTCCTGGACACCGCGCTGCCCGACGACATCCGCGAGCGCGTCCGGCTGGGACGGCGACTCTCACCCGATGACCAGCTGCGCTGGCAGAACCTGCTCAGTGAGCGCGGCTGGCTGGCGCCCAACTGGCCAGTGGAGCACGGCGGACCCGGCTGGGGCCCCGTGCAACGCCACATCTTCGAGGAAGAGTGTGCCGCTGCCCACGCCCCGACCATCGTGCCCTTCGGCGTCAACATGGTGGCCCCGGTGATCATGCGCTTCGGCAGCGAGGCCCAGAAGCGACACTACCTGCCGCGCATCCTCGCCAACCGGGACTGGTGGTGCCAGGGCTACTCCGAACCCGGTGCCGGTTCCGACCTGGCCAGCCTCAAGACCCGCGCGGTGCGCGACGGTGACCACTACGTCGTCACCGGGCAGAAGACCTGGACCACCCTGGGGCAGCACGCCAACATGATGTTCTGCCTGGTGCGGACCGACCCCGACGCCAGGAAGCAGGCCGGCATCAGCTTCCTGCTGATCGACATGGCGAGCCCCGGCATCACGGTACGCCCGATCATCACCCTGGAGGGTGCCCACGAGGTCAACGAGGTCTTCCTCGACGAGGTCCGCGTGCCGGTGGCCAACCGCATCGGCGAGGAGGGTGAAGGCTGGAGCTGTGCCAAGTTCCTGCTGACCCACGAGCGCACCGGCATCGCCGGCCTCGGCCACGCCAAGCAGGCGCTGCGCCCTCTCAAGTCGCTGGCCACACGGGTGCGGCACCGCGGCCGCCCGCTCCTCGAGCTGGCCAGTTTTCGCCAGCGGGTGGTGAAGGCCGAGCTCGAGCTGATGGCCCTGGAGGTCACCAACCTGCGGGTCATCGCGGCGGCCCGGGACGGCGGCGTGCCGGGCGCGGAGAGTTCGCTGCTCAAGGTGCGTGGCTCGGAGCTTCGCCAGGAGCTCAGCGACCTGACCCGCCGCGCCCTGGGCCCGGCCGCGCTGCCCTTCTTCCCCGACTTCCTGCATGGCGACGCCGAGCTCGATGATCCGGCCCTGGCCGAGAGCGCCGCGGGCGCCGCCCAGTACTTCAACCGCCGCAAGCTCTCGATCTATGGCGGCGCCAACGAGATCCAGAAGAGCATCGTCGCCAAGACGATCCTCGGCATGTAAGGAGCCGCCCATGGACTTTTCCCTGACCGACGAGCAGCGCATGCTCACCGACACCCTCGACCGCCTGATTGCCGACCGGGTCACCCCCGAGCAGCGTCGCGCCATGCTCGAGGCGCCTGCCGGCGAACGTTCGGCGCTATGGCAGACCTTCGCCGAACTGGGGCTGCTGCACATGCCCTTCGCCGAGGAGGCCGGCGGCCTCGGCGGTGACGGCACCGACCTGATGCTCATCATGCAGGCGCTGGGCCGCGGCCTGGTGCCCGACGCCTACCTGGCTGGCCTGGTGCTGCCCGGCGACCTGCTGGCCCGACTCGGCGATGCCGGGCAGCGGGAGCGCTGGCTGGCCCCGCTGCTGGAGGGCGAGCATCAGCTGGCACTGGCCTGGCAGGAGCGCGATGCCCGCTACGATGCCCATGGCATCGCCACCGCCGCACGTCGCGACGGCGAGCGCTGGGTGCTGGAAGGCGGCAAACAGCTGGTGCTCAATGCCGCCTCGGCCGCCGCCCTGCTGGTCACGGCACGCCTCGACGACGGCCACCTGGGCCTGTTCGTGGTCCCCGCCGACGCCACCGGCCTGTCGCGTCGCGACTACCGCACCATCGACGACCAGTCGGCCAGCGACCTGACCCTGGACGCCGTCTCCTTGAGCGACGACGCCTGTCTCGGCCGGGACGCCGCCCAGGCCCTCGATGCCGCCCTGGCCCTCGGCCGCGCGGCGCTGTGTGCCGAGGCGGTCGGTGCCATGGAGGTCGCCTGCGAGCAGACCCTCGACTACCTCAAGGAGCGCCAGCAGTTCGGCACTCCCCTGTCGGGGTTCCAGAGCCTGCAGCACCGCATGGTCGACATGCACCTGCACCTCGAGCAGGCTCGCTCCATGGCGATCCTCGCCGCCACCAGCCTCGATCGCCCCGCCGCCGAACGCGACTACCGCCTCGCCGCGGCCAAGGCCTACTGCGGCGAAGCGGCGCGCTTCGTCGCCGAACAGGCCATCCAGCTGCACGGCGGCATGGGCATGACCGACGAGTGTTACGTCTCCCACTACGCCAAGCGCCTGGTGATGCTCGATCATTACCTGGGCGACGTCGATCACCACCTCGAGCATGTCAGCGACCACCTCGTCGACGTGGTCTGATCCCGGGTTTCAACGAAAGGAGAACGCAGGTGGAAGCACAAGTCGAACGCGATTCCATGGACTTCGATGTGGTCATCGTCGGTGCGGGGCCCTCGGGGCTCTCGGCGGCGTCTCGCCTGATGCAGCAGGCGAACGAGGCCGGCCAGGAGCTGACGGTGTGCGTGGTGGAGAAGGGCTCCGAGGTGGGCGCCCACATCCTCTCCGGGGCCGTCTTCGAGCCCCGCGCCCTCCAGGAGCTGTTTCCCGACTGGGAGGAGCGCGGTGCGCCGCTGACCACGCCCGCGACCCGCGACGAGCTCTACCTCCTCAAGGATGCCGAGAAGGCGTTGAGGCTGCCCAACGCCCTGGTGCCGAAGACCATGCACAACACCGGCGGCCAGAACCACGGTCGAGAGTCCACCCGCTACGTGATCAGCGCCGGCAACCTGTGCCGCTGGCTCGCCGAGCAGGCCGAGGCGCTGGGCGTGGAGGTCTTCCCCGGCTTCGCCGCCCAGGAGGTGATCGTCGAGGAGGGGGTGGTCAAGGGGATCCTCGTCGGCGACATGGGGGTGGGCGCCGACGGCCAGCCCAAGGACGGCCACATGCCGGGCATGGAGCTGCGCGCCAGGTACACCCTGTTCGCCGAGGGGGCCCGCGGCCACCTGGGCAAGCGGCTGATCCGCGACTTCGCGCTCGACGCGGGCAAGGA
>JAWWBV010000039.1:0-12023 GCA_033720795.1 Halomonas sp.
GGGCCGCTGCAGTACGACGCCGCGGCCATCGAGAGCGTGGGGCGCCAGAAGGCGCCCGACTCGCCGGTGGCGGGGCGTGCCACGGTCTTCGTGTTCCCCGACCTCAACACCGGCAACACCACCTACAAGGCCGTACAGCGCAGCGCTGGGGTGGTCAGCGTCGGCCCCATGCTGCAGGGGCTCAACAAGCCGGTGAACGACCTGTCGCGGGGGGCCCTGGTCGACGATATCGTCTACATCATCGCCCTGACCGCCATCCAGGCGACCGGAGAGTCCTGACGCCGCGGCCCGCGCATCGCCCGCCCCTCAAGCCGCGGGCGCCCCGCTCGATCGCTCGAGGGGACGCCCGCGGATGGCTTCATTCGGTGCCTCGCCTAATGCGCCAGGATCTTCGACAGGAACTCCTTGGCACGATCGGTCTCGGGATTATTGAAGAAGGTCTCGGTGGGCGCGACCTCCTTCACCTCGCCCTGATCCATGAAGACCACCCGGCGCGCCACCTTGCGGGCAAAGCCCATTTCGTGGGTGACCACCATCATCGTCATGCCCTCCCTGGCCAGCTCGACCATGACCTCCAGCACCTCGCTGATCATCTCGGGATCGAGCGCCGAGGTCGGCTCGTCGAAACACATGGCGATGGGGTCCATGGCCAGGGCCCTGGCGATCGCCACCCGCTGCTGCTGTCCGCCGGACAGGGCGGCGGGATACTTGTCCGCCTGATCGGACAGCCCCACGCGCTGCAACAGGCTCTCCGCCTTCTGGCGCGCCTCCTCCTGGGAGCGTCCCAGCACCTTGATCTGGCCCATCATCAGGTTCTCGATCACCGTCTTGTGCGGGAACAGCTCGAAATGCTGGAACACCATGCCGATACGCGCTCGCACCAGGGGCAGCTTGGTGCCCTTGGCGGTCACGTCGGTCTCTTCGACCACGATGTGTCCGCTGTCGACCGGCTCCAGCGCGTTGACGCACTTGATGAGAGTGCTCTTCCCCGAGCCGGACGGACCGCAGATGACGATCACCTCGCCCCGCTCCACCTCGAGCGAACAGCCCTTCAGGACGTGGAAGTCACCGTACCACTTGTCGATGTTGTCGATTTTTATCATGCGACCTTCTTTTTCTGCAGGTGCTTGACCAGCATGGAGCCGGAGAAGCAGATGACGAAATACACCAGCGCCGCGAAGAGGTACATCTCTGCCAGTCGCCCTTCCACCTTGGCCACCGTGCTGGCCGAGGTCATGAAATCGCTCAGGGCCACGACGTAGACCAGGGAGGTATCCTGGAAGAGGATGATCGCCTGGGTCAGCAGGACCGGGATCATGTTTCGGAACGCCTGGGGAAGGATCACGTACTGGAGGTTCTGGCGCGGCGACAACCCGATCGCCAGGCCGGCATAGACCTGTCCCCGCGAGACCGAATTGAGCCCCGCACGCATGATCTCGGCATAATATGCTGCCTCGAACAGCGAAAAGGCGATCAACGCGCTGGTAAAGTTGCCCACCGGGCGGCCAATCAGCAGGGGCACCAGGAAATAGAACCAGAAGATGACCAGGATGAGCGGGATCGAACGGAAGACATTGACGTAGATGGCGCTGAACCAGCGTAGCGGTGCCGGTCCCCAGATTCGCATCACCGCCAGGATAGTGCCCCAGGCAAGCCCTGCCAGCAGGGCCAGAAAGGTCAGCTGGAAGCTGATGATCAGCCCGTCGAACAGGAACGGTAGCGAGTCAACAATGACCTGAAAATCAAAATCACCCATCTAGTTTGCCCCCACCGAGCCCGGGATACGCGTCTTCTGATCAATCAGACGCATCAGCAACACCACCAGAAGCGTGATGACCAGATAAAGCACCGTGGCGGCAGTGAACGCCTCGAAGCCCTGGAAGGTATAGTTCTCGATCTGTCGCGCCTGGGCGGTCAGTTCCAGCACGCCAATCGTCAGCGCCAGTGATGAATTCTTGAAGATGGTCAGGAATTCGGAGGTCAGGGGCGGCACGATGATCCGATAGGAGATGGGCAGCCGGATGTACAGATAGGTCTGAAGCGGGGTGAGCCCGATGGCGAGACCGGCGTTCACCAGGTCCTTGCGGATCGTCTGGATACCGGAGCGGACCTGCTCGGCCACGCGTGCCGCGGTATAGGCCCCCAGGGCCACAACGGCCGTGACGTATTCGGGGTTGGGCATGTCGCGCTTGACCCAGAGCCCCAGATTCTCGGGCAGCAGCTCGGGTACGACGAAGTACCAGACGAACAGCTGCACCAGCAGCGGGATATTGCGGAACAGCTCGACATAGGCCGCCGCCAGGGTTCGCACCAGGCGGTTGGGTACCGTGCGCAGGATGCCGATCGCGGAGCCCAGCAGGAAGGCAATGACCCAGGCGGCGATCGCCACCAGCAGGGTCCACTTCAAGCCGGAGAACAGCCAGCCAATGTAGGGTTCCTGGAACAGGACCGACCAATTCCAGTTGTAGTTCATGAGCATTCCTTAATTTAAGCCCCGTCATGTTCGGGGTCACGGCGGTGACCCCGAACATGATGTCATGCGCTATGTTTCCAGCTTCCAGGGCGGCGCACCAACCCACTGTCACTCGAAAGGGCGTGATTCAAGCATCACTCACTTTGGAAGGGCGTTGATCTTGAAGTTGGCGCGCAGGAGGTCGGACATGGGCACGCCCATGGGCTCGAACCACTTGCTGTAGATATCCTCGATCTCGCCGGTACGGAACAGCTCGGCCAGCCGGCGGTTGACCACCAGGCGGAACTTGCTGTCGTTCTGGGGGAGCATGATGGCGTAGGGATCGTAGGACAGGAAATCGCCCACCACCGCATAGTTCTCGGGATCCCTTGCCTTGGCGATCAGGCCGTAGAGCAGGATATCGTCGGTCGAATAGGCGTCCACGCGGTCGGTCTGCAAGGCCAGGAAGCCTTCGGCATGATCCCTCACGGAGACGATATTCACGTCCTCGATGCCGCGCTCCTCGATGGCCTCCTTGACCACCCGCTCGTTGGTGGTGCCCTGGGCCAGGGCGATGGGCTTGCCTGCCAGGTCTTCCACCGTGGCGATGCCGCTACCCTTCTTGGTCAGCAGCTTGGTGCCGGTGATATAGGTGATGGCCGCGTAATCCACCTGCTGCTGGCGGGTCAGGTTGTTGGTCGTCGAGCCGCACTCCAGGTTGAGCGTGCCGTTGGCCATCAGCGGGATGCGGGTCTGGGGCGTCACCGGCACCCACTTGATGTTCAGCTCGTCGACACCGATCTCACCCTTGATCTCGTCGACGATCTGCATGCAGATATCGATCGTATAGCCAACCGGCTGCTGTTGCTCGTCAATGTACGAAAACGGCACCGAGGTCTCGCGGTGACCGATCGTGATGACACCGCTCTCCTTGATCTTGCTAAGCGTAGGGCCCAACTCCTGGGCGGTGGCGATGGTCGAAAGGCCTATCGTCGCGGCCGTCAGCAATGTTCCGAAGCGTTTCATTATCATTTTCATCATCTTCCCCTTGATCGATGGCGCATGCAGTCGTTTGTTGTTGGAGGTTCTGCCATTCCTGTCCGAAGCCGAAGGATCCCTCGATAGTCAGCAGCACTCCCTTCATTAGCGGCTCTTTCCACCCTAGTACATGATGGCGAGAAGCATCCCATGCCAAGATGTTCAAGTGTGATCAGCAAATAGCATAGACGGCAAAAATTTCTTCGTTTCAACGAAAACGAAGAATGATCATTGGAAATATCCCCATGGATGGGCTTAAGCAGCGACGACAAAGCCTGAAATGCTTTGCCGGCGAGGAAACAACAATTTGACAGCATGCCGTGGCGCCGAGCCTATCCCCACATGCAGCGGGCGCCCCGCTCGATCGCTCGAGGGGGCGCCCGCCGATGGCCGGTCGCGTTCAGGGCATGATCAGATGCTCGCCACACCGAAGTAGATGAAGGCCAGCACCAGCAGCAGCAGGAAGACGGTCTCCGCCACCATCAGCACCACCGGCTTCCAGCCGACCACGGCGAGCTTCTGGAAGGAGGTCTTGATGCCCAGCGCCGCGATGGCCGTGACCAGGCACCAGCGCGACAGGTCGGTGAAGCCCTCGGTGACCACCGGCGGGACCCAACCCAGGCTGTTGATGATCACCAGCGCCACGAAGGCGACCAGGAAGGTCGGCAGCATCGGCACCTTGCTGGTGCCCTCCTCCTGGCGCCGCTCGCGACGGAACAGGAACATGAAGACCATCACCGCCGGCACCAGCATCGCCACCCGCAGCAGCTTGACGAAGGTGGAGACGTCGCCGGTGCCCTCGGAGATCATGTAGCCGGCGCCGACCACCTGGGCCACGTCGTGGATGGTGCCGCCGAGGAAGATGCCCGCCTCGGTGTCGCCGAGGCCCAGCACCCCGACGATCAGCGGATAGATCACCATCGCCATGGTGGAGAGCGTGGTCACGCCGACCACCGTCATGATGGTGTTGCGCTCGTGGGTCTCATGGCGCGGCATCACCGCCGACAGGGCCAGCGCCGCCGAGGCGCCGCAGATGGCCACCGAGCCACCGGTCAGCAGGCCCATGTCCTTGTCCAATCCCAGCAGGCGCGCCAGCAGGGCGCCCAGGGCGATAGTCAGCATCACCCCGCAGACCACGGTCAGCACCGGCCCGATGCCAAGCTCGGCGACCTGCTCGATGGTGATGCGCACGCCGAGCAGCGCCACGCCGAGGCGCAGCACCTTCTTCGCGGCGAACTCGACGCCGGCCAGGCACTTCCCCTCCTCGGAGAGGAAGTGCAGGGTCATGCCGAACAGCAGCGCATAGAGCAGGGTCGGGCCGCCGTAATGATCCGCGATGAAGGTCGTCGCCAGGGCGATGGTCACGCAGATCATCAGCCCGGGAAGCACGCGCTGGAGGGGGTCCAGGCGACGCGGCAGGACCCGCTTGTCAGCCTGGAGGGTCGACGGATCGGTTGCCGCGTCGGCGTCTCGACGAGTCATATCGCCACCTCGATAAGCTACGGAACGATCGTCGCATCCTGTGCAGCAATCGGCCCTTCGTTGTTGGAATGTTGAGGCCACTGGTACTCGGCCAGGGGTGCCGGGACGTCCTCACAGGACGCCGATTCCGGCGACGGCAATCCCTTGCCGGCCGGCATGGGCATCATGGTGACGGCATGCCGGTAGCGAGGTTAGGACCAGTTGTCGGCCGCCCTTGAGGCCAACGCTCAGGCCACCGTCGAGGATCGTGTCCGCTCGGCGCGGGCCGCCTTGATCATGTCGGCCGCCTTCTCGGCGATCATGATGGTCGGGGCATTGGTATTGCCGGAGACGATCACCGGCATGATCGAGGCATCCACCACGCGCAGGCCCTCCAGGCCATGCACACGAAGCTGGTCGTCCACCACCGCCATGGGGTCGTGACCCATCTTGCAGGTCCCGGCCGGGTGGTAGATCGTCTGGCTGTATTGACGCGCCGCCTCGAGGAGTTCCTCGTCGCTCTGATACTGGATCCCGGGGACATACTCCTCGGTAATGACCGACGCCAATGGAGCCTGTTCGGCGATCCGACGCGCGACCTTGATGGCATCCACCGCGACTCGGCAATCCTCGTCGGTGCTCAGGTAGTTGGGCTGGATCGAGGGGTAGACGGCGGGGTCGGGGCTGGTGATGCGGATCGACCCGCGACTCGTCGGACGCAGCTGACAGACCGAGGAGGTGAAGGCGGAGAAGGGATGCACCCCCTCGGCCGGCTTGTCGGCGGAGAGAGGCTGCATGTGGAACTGGATGTCCGGACGGTCGAGGCCTTCCCGCGACTTGGTGAACACGCACACCTGGCTGGCGGCGAGCGTCAGGGGGCCGGTCCGCGTCAAGACATACTGGGTGCCGACCGCGAGCTTCCTCAGGGGATGGCGCACCTCGTCGTTGAGCGTGCGACAGCGGGTCTTGAACACCAGGCGGACCTGCAGGTGATCCTGCAGGTTCTCCCCCACGCCCGGGAGGGCGTGCCGACACTCGACGCCCACCTCCTTGAGGTGCTCGGGATCCCCGATACCGGAACACTGCAGGATCTGCGGCGAGCCGATGGCCCCGCTCGAGAGCAGCACCTCGAGATTGGCCCGGACCTGTTCCCGCTGTTCTCCGCGGCGATACTCGACCCCCACGACCCGCTTGCCCTCGAGCAGCAGCCGCTGGCAGTGCGCGCGCTTGATGACGGTGAGGTTGGGACGCTTCTGCGCCGGGCGCAGGAACGCCTTGGCGGTCGAGCAGCGAAAACCCTTGTAGGAGGTCTGCTGGAAGTAGCCCACGCCTTCCTGAGTCGCCCCGTTGACGTCGCGATTCTCGGGGATCCCGGCGGCCTTGGCCGCCTCGATGAAGCGCTCGGCGATCTCGCGGCGCAGCCGCAGGTCCGACACCTTCAGCGGCCCGTCCACACCGTGATAGGCGTCTTCCCCGCGCTCCTGACACTCGGACTTCTTGAAGTACGGTAATACCGTCTCGTAGTCCCAGCCCGCGTTGCCGGCCGCGGCCCAGTCGTCGTAGTCCTCGCGCTGGCCGCGAATATACAGCAGGCCATTGAGAGAACTCGATCCCCCCAGCACCTTGCCCCGCGGCCACTGGAGGCGACGCCCGTTGATGCCCGCATCCGCATCGGTGAGGTAGCACCAGTCCGTCGCCGGGTTGTGCATGGTCTTGAAGTAGCCGACGGGCACATGGATCCAGGGATTCCAGTCGGCACCCCCCGCCTCCAGCAGCAGGACCGTCACCGAGGGGTCCTCGCTGAGCCGGTTGGCGAGCACGCAGCCCGCCGATCCGGCCCCTACCACGACGTAATCGAAGGCGTCTTGCTGGTTAGTTGTTGATTTCATAGCAGATTCACCATAATGATACTTTTTGTCTCATTAATTTTGTATCTAACCTGCCTTTCTGTCAATAACGATATTTTTAGTATCAAAAACCTTGAAATATCCTGGTAGCTGGCCTAGGTTGAAGCTGCACTCCTCGATCGGCCCAAGAGAAACGCCCGCGAGGAGACCGGCAAACGCCGCTCTGCATCCCACCACAACTCCAAACACAATGCGGGAGCCCTGCTCATGAAATCACCGATCCATAATGTGTCCCGGCGGGATTTTCTGAATATCTCGGGCCGCTTCGGCCTGACCTCGACGTTGATCGCCGCCTCCGGCCTGGGTGCCGGCCTCACCGCCAGCAGCCTGGCCCGCGCTGCGGAGCACGAACAGCAGCGTCGCTACCAGACCGAGCCGAAATTCCAGCTTCGCTTCGGCGCGTCGGGCTTTAACGAGCGCAACCTGGATATCCAGAAGTCAGGCCAGCTGTTCTTCGCGCGCGACCTCGAGGAGCGCACCAACGGTGCGATTCGCGTCGAGTTCATGGGCAGCAACGAGGTCTGCAACCAGCTCGACTGCGTCAGCAAGGCCCAGCAAGGCATCGTCGATATCTTCTCGGCCTCGACGCAGAATTCCGCCGGGGGCGCGCCCTACCTCAACATCCTCGACTTCGCTTACATGTTCCCAAGCGTCGCCTCGATGTTTCACTTCTTCTACGACAAGCGTAGTGAAAAACTCCTGCGCGAGCCGCTGCGCCAGCGCCATAACCTGCAGTTCCTGTTCACGCACTGTGACCTGCGCGGCATCATGCTGGGCCTGAAATGGCAGGACGAGCCGCTGGTCACCAGCCTGGAGCAGATTCAGGGCACCAAGAACCGCGTGACCGGCACCCAGCTCGGGCGCATCGCGATGGAGCAGCTGGGGCTGAACCCCGTTCCCGTGGCCTGGGAAGAGACGCTGGATGGGCTTCGCCAGGGGCTTCTGGATGGCGCCGAGACCTGGATGAGCGCGGTGGCCTATGCGGGCATGGCGCCGGTGGTGTCCCAGGCGGTCGACCTGCGTTTCTTTGCCGGCACCGAGCACACGGCCATGAACCTCTCCAAGTTCGAGAGCCTCGGCAGCGAGCTCCAGGAGCAGGTCATGGAGTCGGCCTACTGCGCGCAGATCTTCACCCAGGGCATGAACGAGGCCGGTCGCTACCAGATCGTCGGGGCCACCGAGCACCCTGCCGAGAATACGGTCTTCGCCCAGAACAACGTTCGGGTCGCTCCCCTCTCGGACGCGGAGCGCGACAAGGCCGAGCAACTCTGTTCACCGGAATTCAACCCCAAGCCCTGGGAGCAGTGGCGTGAGCGCCTCAATGGCTGGGCAGGTGGCGTAGATATCTACAAGGAGATTCACGGCATCGCCCGCGAGATACCGCGTGACACGGCCGCGGTCAACGTAAAGCCTCAGCGCTGGTGGAAAGGCTGAACCGGAGGCTCATGATGACAATCCATAACAACCAAGACGCGAAACCAGCCACGGGGTGGCTGGTTCCCTTTCGCTGGCTGGATGAGAACATCGAGAAGTGCATCATCCTCCTGTCTTACGCGGGGATGTCCGGCATCATCTTCGTGGAGGTCATTCGGCGCTTCTTCTTCAATCTCCAGGCCCCCTGGAGCACCAGCATCCCTGTGCTGCTGTTTCTCTGGCTGACCTGGTTCGGCGCCTCGCTAAACGTGAAGAAGCGCACGCACCTGTCGCTCAACGAGATCCGCATGCGTCTTCCCTACACCGGACAGTTCCTGTGCCTCATCCTCGATGCCGTGCTGTGGATCGGCTTCGGGGTCATGGTGATCAACTTCACCATCGATCAGGTGCAGCTGGCCTACAACAACTTCGCCATCGTGCCGGGCACCGACGACGTCATGCAGTGGTGGTTCTACCTGGCCACCCCGACTGCCTGGGTACTGATCATCTATCGGGTCCTGCAGAATCTTTATGCTGACTGGCAACGCTTCCGCCTGCGTGAGCCTTTCAACCTCCAACCCTCGATAATGGATTAGGAGGACGAACCATGACAGACGGTCTTCTTATCGGCCTGATCACCACGGGCATAACACTCTTGTTCCTGCTCGGCGTACCGATCTTCCTGGTCATCGGGCTATGGGTGGTCGGCACCAGCCTGGTCATCGACTTCACGCTGGCCAATATCGGCGTAACGCTCTTCCAGGGCCTGAGTTTCTTCGGCCTGCTTGCCCTTCCCCTGTTCATCCTGACGGGTGACCTGATCAACGCGGCAGGCATCGCCAAGCGGCTATCCGACTTCGCCTACTCGGTGCTGGGCTGGCTGCGAGGCGGCATGGGCATGTCGACACTGGGGGCCTGCGGCCTCTTCGCGGCGATCTCGGGCTCCAATGCCGGCACCACGGCGACCATCGGCTCGATCATGCACCCCGAGATGAAGAAGAACGGCTACGATGAACGCTTCTCGGCGGCCACCGCGGCATGCGGGGGCACCGTCGGCATCATCATTCCGCCCAGTATCATCTTCATCGTCTACGGCTTCATGATGAACCTGTCGATCAGTGATCTGTTCATTGCCGGCATGATTCCCGGTGCCATGATGGTGCTGGGCATGATGGTGGCCTGCCACCTGGTGGCACGGCGTCACGGCTGGGGCACCCTGATCCCCTTCAAGGTCAAGGAAAGCGCCGTCTTCGCGCGCAAGGCCTACCTGGGCTTCGCCACCATTGCCGTCGTGCTCTACGGCATCTATTCCGGCAAGTTCTCCCCGACCGAGGCCGCCGCCATCACGGTGGGCTTCACGCTGATCGCGGGCCTCCTGATCACTCGGGAAATCAGCATCTTCAAGCTACCGGCCATCATGCTCCGCTCGGGACAGATTGCCGGCATGCTGGCGCCACTGATCGCCATCTCGGTGGTCATGCAGCAGCTGCTGTCGGTGCTCGGGGCCGGCCAGATCCTCGAGGACCTGCTCAACAACCTGGGCAACTACTACGCCATCCTGGGTGCCTGCATGGTGATGATCCTGCTGGCCGGCATGATCCTGGAGAGCCTGCCGGTGACCATCATCCTGGCGCCCATCCTGGCGCCGATCGCCCAGAGTGCCGGCGTGGACCCCATCCACTTCTCGGTGATCTTCCTGGTGGGGGCCGCCATCGGCTTCGTCACGCCGCCGTTCGGTCTCAACCTCTACGTGGCCAGCAGCATCACCGGCATTCCCTATCTCAAGCTGGTACGCTACGTGATCCCCTACTTCATCGCGCTCATCGTTGCCTGGCTCGCGATCGCCCTGCTACCACCACTGTCCATGTTCCTGGTCAATCGGTGAACCGACCGATGCGCAGCAGGCCCTCGCGGGCCTGTTGCGTTATCATCGGGGCGGCTACCGCCAGAACGCTCGCCGCAAGGAATGCCAATGGCCAAAGACCCCTCCACCAACACCACCCTCCTTCGCGCGATCAGCCTGCTCGAGGAGATCGCGACCGCGGAGCACGGCATCAGCGCCGCGGATCTCGACAGGCGATTGGACATCCCCAAGCCGACCATCCACCGCCTGTTGAAACAGCTCGAGGAGCAGCAGCTGGTCACGCGGGAACTCGACGGCCGCCACCTGCTGCCCGGACCGCGCCTGCATCGCATGGCCATGGGTACGCTGGCCAACGAGAGCCTGAAGGCGCCGCGCCGACAACTGCTGGAACGCCTGGCCGGGGAAGTCGGCGAGACCTGCAACCTGTCGCTGCTCGATGGCCATCAGCTGCTCTACTACGATCGGGTGGAGACCAACTGGCCGGTGCGGATCCAGCTGACGCCCGGCTCGCGCCTGCCCCTCCACTGCACGGCCAGTGGCAAGCTGTTCCTGGCGTTGATGCCGCCCCACCGCCGCCGCGCCCTGCTCTCGACCCTGACGCTGGATGCGCATACGCCCTATACCATCACGTCGCTCTCGACCCTGGAGGAGCACCTCGTCCAAATCGCCCGGAATAACCTGAGCACCGATGACGAGGAGTTCATCCAGGGCATGGTCGCGATCGCGGTCCCGATCTTCGACCAGGTGGGCCAAATGCAGGCCACGCTCGCCGTCCACGCGCCACGCCTTCGCCACTCCATCGAGTCGCTGCTGGAATGGGCCCCCCTGATGCGTCAGATCGCCGCGGAGCTGGAGGAGACCCTCTAGCCGAACATGGCGCCAGGCCGCGCGTTCATCACGACACCTGGCACCAAAGCCGGGCCGCCGCCTCGGTACTCACAGCGGCGGTGGGCAAGCGGGCGTCCTTACCCCTCGCCGACGGCGAGGATCAAGCGGTCGAGCCGGTGCTTGGGCATGCCATGGATATGGAAGCGGCGGGCGGCATAGAGCACGACACCCAGGCCGCCCCAGCCGATCAGGGCGATCCAGGACGGCAGGCCGAGCGCGCCCGGTGAGCCGGGAATCAGCAGCAGGGCCAGGAACAGCAGGCTGCTCATCGCCCCCAGCAGCGACAGCACCTTCTTGAATGGCGAGACACAGCCCTCGTAATGCTCGCCCGCCCCCGCCGGCGACCACTTGAAGCACTTGTAGGCCACGGCACAGCAGTAGAAGTAGGCGATGGCCACGCCGGTGGCGGCCATGTCGACGATCCACAGCAGCACCTCACGACCGAACCAGGGCGCCAGCAGGCAGACCCCGCAGGTGAACAGGATGCCCGCGGTGGGCGTGCCGTGAACGGGATGCAGGCGGGCAAACACCTCGGGCAGGAAGGTCGCACGTCCCTGGGCGAAGAGCAGTCGGCTGGTGGAGATGTAGAAGCCGTTGAGTCCGGTCGCGATGCCCATCAGCAAGGCCACCGCCAGCACCGCGAGTCCGAGGTTACCGAGCACCCCCTGGACCACCTCGCCGGTGCCCCACACCGGCGAACCGGCCACGAGTTCGGTCCAGGGCATGGCCATCGAGGTCGCGACGATCAGGATCGAGTAGTGCACGGCCGCCATGACCAGGGCCAGGACGATCAACGTGAAGGCCTTGGCCGGTGAGAAGTCGAACTCCTCCGCCGCCTGGGGCACGCTGTCGAAGCCTACATAGGCCCAGGGGGCGATGGCCACGATGGCGAAGATCGCCGACCAGGTCGCCTTGTCCGGCTGGAAAAGGGGAACCACGTTGTCGAAGGACGTGGACGGCGACACCAGCATCCCGGTCGCCACCAGCAGTGCGCCGGTGA
>JAWWBV010000040.1:0-11857 GCA_033720795.1 Halomonas sp.
AGCACGGCGACGACATCGGTGGCCAGCTCGACCTGGGCTTCCTTGGCATCGACCTCGACCACGCGGCCGGTGACGATGGAGCCCTTGTCGTTGACGGCCAGGAACTCGGAGACCGGATCGGTATCGAGCTGCTTGATGCCCAGGGAGATGCGCTCACGCTCCGGATCGATGGAGAGGATGACGGCTTCCGCCTCGTCGCCCTTCTTGAAGGAGCGAACGGCTTCCTCACCGGTGTCGGTCCAGGAGATGTCGGACAGGTGCACCAGGCCGTCGATACCGCCTTCCAGGCCGATGAAGATGCCGAAGTCGGTGATCGACTTGATGGTGCCGGTGACGCGGTCGCCCTTGTTGTAGCGCGCGTTGAAGTCTTCCCACGGGTTGGTGGTGCACTGCTTGATACCCAGGGAGATACGACGACGCTCCTCGTCGATGTCCAGCACCATGACGTCCACGTCGTCGCCGACCTGCACGACCTTGGACGGGTGGATGTTCTTGTTGGTCCAGTCCATCTCGGAGACGTGGACCAGGCCCTCGACACCCTCTTCCAGCTCGGCGAAGCAGCCGTAGTCGGTGAGGTTGGTGACGGTGGCGTGCACCTTGGTGCCTTCCGGGTAACGATCCTTGATGTTGACCCACGGATCCTCGCCCAGCTGCTTCAGGCCCAGGGAGACACGGTTACGCTCGCGATCGAACTTGAGCACCTTGACGGTGATCTCGTCGCCCACGGCCACGATCTCGCTCGGATGCTTGATGCGCTTCCAGGCCATGTCGGTGATGTGCAGCAGGCCGTCGACGCCGCCGAGGTCGACGAAGGCGCCGTAGTCGGTCAGGTTCTTGACGATACCGATGATCTGCTGGCCTTCCTGCAGGGTGGCCAGGAGGGCCTCACGCTCGGCGCTGTTCTCGGCCTCGAGCACGGCGCGACGGGAAACGACGACGTTGTTGCGCTTCGCGTCGAGCTTGATGACCTTGAAGTCGAGTTCCTTGTTCTCCAGGTGGGTCGTGTCGCGCACGGGGCGGACATCCACCAGGGAACCCGGCAGGAAGGCGCGGATGGAGTCGACGTCGACGGTGAAGCCACCCTTGACCTTGCCGTTGATCACGCCCTTGACGATCTCTTCCTTCTCGAAGGCGGCTTCCAGCACCTTCCACGCTTCGGCACGCTTGGCCTTCTCGCGGGACAGGCGGGTCTCGCCGAAACCGTCTTCGACGGCTTCCAGGGCGACGTGCACCTCGTCACCGACGGCGATAGACAGCTCGCCGCTCTCGTCGCGGAACTGCGCCGCGGGGATCTGGCCTTCAGATTTCAGGCCGGCATTGACGGTGACCCAGTCGCCGTCGATGTCGACGATGGTAGCCGCGACGATGGCGCCCGGCTCCATGTTGATGTCCTGGAGAGACTGTTCAAACAGTTCAGCAAAGCTTTCGCTCATGATGTTCCTACGTGATCAACGTTGAGTACGGCGTTACCGCCATCTCCGCACCACCAGCGAGTGCGGGCCTTATTTACCAAACCCCCGGGGATGTTAGCGCTGGTTCGACCTGGCCCGGCTTACGGCACATGGGAGTGCCGGACCACGTCATCACATCTTCCCGGGGACGCCGCAAGGGAGTGTCAAGTGTCGGGTGCCAGACCACGCTCGGTCAGCAGTTCCGTCAGCCGATCCACCACTTCCGGTATCGTCAGGCGCGTGGTGTCAAGCGTGATGGCGTCATCGGCCGGCTTGAGCGGGGCCACGCTGCGCTGCATGTCGCGTGCATCGCGCGCCTGAATCTCCTTCAAAAGACTCGATAGACTAGCATCGACCCCCGCTTCCTGCAACTGACGCTGACGGCGGTGGGCCCGCTCGGAGGCCGAGGCGGTGAGAAATATCTTGAGGGGCGCCTCGGTGAACACCACCGTGCCCATGTCACGCCCATCGGCGACCAGCCCCGGGGCCTTGCGAAAGTCATGCTGGCGCTGCAGCAGGGCCTGGCGCACCGCCGGCAGGGCCGCGACCCGGGAGGCCGCATCGCCCACCTGCTCGGTGCGGATGGTCGAGGTGGCCTCCTCGCCCTCCAGCAGCACGCGGGTCGACTCGGGCTCGGCGACGAAGACCACGTCGAGGCTCCGAGCGACCTCGGCGAGCCGCGCCTCATCGTCCAGCGGCACCTCGTGCTTGACCGCGGCCAGGGCGGTCAGACGATAGAGCGCACCACTGTCCAGCAGGTGCCAGCCCAGGCGCTCGGCGACCAGGCGGCTGATGGTGCCCTTGCCGGCGCCGCCGGGGCCGTCGATGGTGAGGACCGGTGCCGCGCTGCTCATGATGCCTCCTGCTCCTCGAGAGCCAGCCCGACGCGACGCGCCAGGTCGATGAAACCGGGGAAGGAGGTGGCGACGTTGGCGCAGTCGTCGATGTCGATCGACTCCCCTGCGCGCAGGGCTGCGATGGCAAACGACATCGCGATGCGATGATCGCCCAGGCTGTCGATGCGCCCGCCGCCGTAGTTGGCCCCTTCCGCGCGGCCGCCGCCGACGATGTCGATGCCGTCCTCGAGCAGGGTGTGCTCGACCCCGATGGTCGCGAGGCCGTCGGCCATGGCCTTCAGCCGGTCGGATTCCTTGACGCGCAGTTCCTCGGCGCCGCGCAGGCGGGTCGTGCCCGCGGCGTTGGCCGCGGCGATGAACAGCGCCGGGAACTCGTCGATGGCGAGCGGCACCTGATCCAGGGGAATGTCGATGCCCTTCAGCGGCGCGTAGCGAATGTGCAGGTCGGCGACCGGCTCGCCGCCCACCTCATGCTCGTTCTCGAGGCGCAGATCGGCGCCCATCAGCCGCAGGATATTGATCACCCCGACGCGGGTCGGGTTGATGCCGACGTGCTCGAGCACCAGGTCCGAGCCCGGCGTGATCGCCGCCGCGACCAGGAAGAAGGTCGCCGAGGAGATATCCGAGGGCACGTCGATAGGCGCGGCGCTGAGCTTGCCCCCGCCCTCGAGCCAGCAGGTGTCGCCCTCGCGGTGGACGGCATAGCCGAAGCCGGCCAGCATCCGCTCGGTGTGGTCGCGGGTCGGCGCCGGCTCGCGGACGCGGGTCTCGCCCTCGGCGTAGAGCCCGGCGAGCAGCAGGCACGACTTCACCTGGGCGCTGGCCATGGGCATGTCATAGGTGATGCCGGTGAGCGGTTCACCGCCGTGGATGTGCAACGGCGGACGGCCGCCCTCGGCGGTCTCGATCCTGGCCCCCATCAGGCGCAGCGGATCGGCCACGCGCCCCATGGGGCGCTTGGTCAAGGAGGCGTCACCGGTGAGCTCGGCATCGAAGGCCTGACCGGCCAGCAGCCCGGCGAACAGGCGCATGGCGGTGCCGGCATTGCCCACGTAGAGCGGACCGGCGGGTGCCTTGAGACCGTGCATGCCGACGCCGTGCACGGTCACGCGCCCCTGGTGGGGCCCCTCGATGGCCACGCCCATCTCGCGGAAGGCCTGCAGCGTGGCCAGGCTATCCTCGCCCTCGAGGAAGCCCTTGACCTCGGTGACGCCTTCGGCCAGCGCCCCGAGCATGATGGCGCGATGGGAGATCGACTTGTCGCCGGGCACGCGGATCCGCCCGGCGACGGTGCCGCCGGGGCTTGCCCGGAAGCGCAGCTTGCCGTGTTGTTGCATCTGATACTCCGCCTGATAACTGGTCTGGTTGAGCAGGGATTCGAAATAGTGCCGGGCATGGCTGGCGCGATCGAAGGTCGCCAGCATGGCGTCGCCGTCGCCACTCTCCACGGCCCGGCGCAGCCGCGCCACACCCGCCTCGAAGTCGTCCAGGGAAGCGAGCACCGCGTCGCGGTTGGCGATGAAGATGTCCCGCCACATCACCGGGTCGCTGCCGGCGATGCGGGTGAAGTCGCGAAAGCCGCCGGCGGCATAGCGGAAGATCTCCAGCCGCTCGTCCTGACGGGCCAGGGTGTCGACCAGCGAGAAGGCCAGCAGGTGCGGCAGGTGGCTGGTGCGGGCCAGCACCTGGTCGTGGCGCTCCACGGCCATCTCCAGCACCTCGGCCTGGCAGCTGACCCAGAGCGCCCGCACCCGGGCCGTGGCGACCGGGTCGGTATCGGGCTCGGGGGTGAGGATCACCTTGTGGCGGGCATAGAGGGCGGGGTCCGCGGCGGCCACGCCACTCTTCTCGGAACCGGCAATGGGGTGGCCCAGCACCAGGTTGGTCGGCATCCGCCCGAAAGCCTGGATGGCCGAGCGGCGAATCGCCGCCTTGGCGCTGCCCACGTCGGTGACGACGACCTCGGGGGCGGCGCGCTCGAGACAGCCGGCCAGTTCTCGCATCACGCCGCCCATGGCCATGACGGGCACTGCCAGCACCACCAGCGACACCCCCTCGACGAGCGCCTCGAGGCGAGTGTCGCCGCGATCGATCAGGCCCATCTCGATGCCACGGGCGATCTCCCCGGCGTCGGGGTCGCAGGCCAGGAGTTCACCCGGCCCACCGGCCCCGTTACCGGCCGAGCCCTCTTTCGCCACCCCGAAACCGGCGGCGCCCTCTTTCGCCGCCCCGTAACCGGCGGCACCCTCTTTCGCCGCCCCGAAACCGGCGGCGTCCTCTTTCGCCGCCCCGTAACCGGCGGCACGGAGGGCGGCGGCCAGCGAGCCGCCGATCAGGCCCAGCCCGACGATGAGGATCCGCGCTTCGCGCACCTCCGCCGCCATGCCTAGAGCACGCCGACCGGGTAGGAGCCCAGCACCTTCACGTCGGCGGCCCGCAGCTTGACCTCCTCCAGCATGGCCGCGACCTGAGGCTCCTCGCGGTGCCCCTTGAAGTCGATGAAGAAGACGTAGTTCCACACGCCGCTGCGCGACGGGCGCGTCTCGAGGCGCGTCATGTCGATATGGTGGCGATGGAAGGGCTCGAGGAGATCGTGCAGGGCCCCCGGCTGGTTACGCATCGCCACCACCAGCGAGGTCTTGTCCTCGCCGGAGATCGGCACGTCCTGGTTGCCGATGATCAAGAAGCGCGTGGAGTTGTCCGGGCGATCCTCGATCTTCTCGGCCAGCTTGGCGAGGCCGTAGAGCTTGGCCGCCATGTCGCCGGCGATGGCCGCGCTGTGCCACTCGGTCTTGACCAGACGCGCCGCCTCGGCGTTGGAGGAGACCGGCACCCGCTCGGCGTGGGGGAAGTGGGCGTCGAGCCACTTGCGGCACTGGGCGAAGGACTGGGGATGGGAGTAGATCCGCGACACCTTGTCCCGGCGGGTGGTCTCGCCCACCAGCAGGTGGTGGTGGATGCGCAGCACCACCTCGCCGCAGATGCGCAGGCTGGAGTCCATGAAGGAGTCGAGGGTGTGGTTGATCACGCCTTCGGTGGAGTTCTCCACCGGCACCACGCCGTAGTTGACGGCGCCGGCCTCCACCTCGCGGAACACCTCGTCGATGGCGGCCATCGGCAGGCTGATGGCGCTCTCGCCGAAGTGCTTGAGCGAGGCCTGCTGGGTGAAGGTGCCCTCCGGCCCCAGGTAGGCGACCTTGACCGGCCGCTCGAGAGCCAGACAGGCTGACATGATCTCGCGGAACAGCCGCGCCATCTCCTCGCTGTCCAGCGGGCCGCGGTTGAGCTCCATGACGCGGCGCAGCACCTGGGCCTCTCGCTCGGGGCGGTAGAAGACGCCGCCGGGCTCGTGTTCGGCCTTGATCTCGGCGACCTCCTGGGCACAGGCGGCGCGCTCGCTGATCAGGCGCAGGATGTCGTTGTCGAGGGCGTCGATGCGCTGCCTGAGCGCCTCGAGACTGACGGATGGCTCGGTCATGGAGTTATCCCCTGCGTTTCTCGAAATCGGCCATGAAGGCAATCAGCGCGTCGACGGCGGCCTCGGGCACGGCGTTGTAGAGGCTCGCCCGCATGCCGCCGACGCTGCGATGCCCCTTGAGGTTCAGGAGCCCCGCCGCCTCGGCCTCGGCCAGGAAGGCCGCATCGAGGCTCGCGTCGGCCAGCACGAAGGGCACGTTCATCCGCGAGCGATTGCCAAGGGTGATGGGGTTGGCGTAAAGCGCGCTGGCGTCGATCGCCGCGTAGAGCTTGGCGGCCTTGCGCGCATTGAGGGCGTCCATGGCGGCCAGCCCGCCGATGTCGTGCTTCAGCCACTCGAACACCAGCCCGGCCAGGTACCAGCTGTAGGTCGCCGGCGTGTTGACCATGGAGCCGGCGTCGGCCAGCGCCCGGTAGCCGAAGAGCGAGGGCATGTCGGGACGGGCGCGGTCGAGCAGGTCGTCACGCACGATCACCACCACCAGGCCGGCGGGCCCGATGTTCTTCTGGGCACCGGCGTAGATCACCCCGAACCGGGAGACATCGAGCGGCCCGGAGAGGATGCTCGAGGACATGTCGCAGACCAGCGGCACCTCGGTGCCATCGGGGCGGCGCGCCTCGGGGATATAGTCGAACTCGAGTCCGCCGATGGTCTCGTTGGCGGTGTAGTGCAGGTAGGCCGCATCGTCGGAGAGGACGATCTCCTCCTGGCGCGGCACCGCGCTGTGACCGTTGCCCTCGCTGCTGGCGGCGACGTGCACGTCGCCGACCAGGTGGCGGGCCTCGGCGATCGCCTTCTTGCCCCAGATCCCGGTATGCAGGAAGTTGGGACGACCGCCCTCCCCCAGCAGATTGTAGGGCACCGCGGAGAACTGCAGGCTGGCGCCGCCCTGGGTGAAGAGCACCCGGTAGTTCTCCGGGATGGCCAGCAGCTCGCGCAGATCGGCCTCGGCCCGCTCGGCGATGGCCACATACTCCGGCGAGCGGTGGCTCATCTCCATCACCGAGAGGCCGCGCCCCCGGTAATCCAGCATCTCGTCGCGGGCGCGCTCCAGCACGGCGGACGGCAGGGCCGCCGGGCCGGCGCAGAAATTGAAGTGACGTGTCATCAGCGTTGGGTGTCCTTATTGCTCGCCGGCCTCGCCGCCGGTCTCTTTCTCGTTCTCGTCGCTTGCGGGCGCCTCCTCGCCGGCGGACGCGGTGCCTTCCTCGGCTTCCGGCTCCACCGCCTCCTCGGGCTCGTCGACCCGCACGGTCTTGACCAGCTTCTCGTCGTTACCCAGGCGGATCAGCATCACGCCCTGGGTGTTACGCGAGGTGGTGGAGACCTCCTCGACGCGGGTACGCACCAGGGTGCCGCGGTCGGTGATCAGCATCATCTCGTCCGCGGAGTAGACCTGCATGGCCGCCACCAGGGCGCCGTTGCGCTCGCTGGTCTGCATGGCGATCACGCCCTGGCCGCCGCGGCCGCGCAGCGGGAACTCCTCGAGGCGAGTACGCTTGCCGTAGCCGTTCTCGCTGGCGGTGAGGATGTAGATCTGGCCGCCGTTGCCGGCCTCGATGGTCGCGCCCTCCTCGCCTTCGGCCTCGACATCGGCCTCGGCATCGATCTGCTGGCTCTGCGGGATGATCAGGCTGATCACCTCGGCGTCGTCCAGCAGGCGCATGCCGCGCACGCCGCGGGCGGTCCGGCCCATGGCGCGAACGTTGGACTCCTCGAAGCGGATCGCCTTGCCGTTGGACGACAGCAGCATCACGTGATCGGAGCCCGAGGTGATGGCGGCGCCGACCAGGCGATCATCCTCGTCGAGGTCGATGGCGATCAGGCCCACGCTGCGCGGCCGCGAGAACTGCTCGAGACTGGTGCGCTTGACCGTGCCCTTGGCGGTGGCGAAGAGGATGTAGCTCTGCGGGTCATAGTCGCGCACCGGCAGGATGGCGTTGATCGCCTCGCCCTCGTCCAGCGGCAGCAGATTGACCAGCGGCTTGCCGCGGGAGCCGCGGCTGGCCACCGGCATCTCGTAGACCTTCAGCCAGTAGACCTTGCCGCGGTTGGAGAACAGCAGCACGGTGTCGTGGGTGGAGGCCACCAGCAGGTGCTCGATGACGTCCTCGTCCTTCATGGCCGTGGCCGACTTGCCGCGACCGCCACGGCGCTGTGCCTGGTAGTCGGAGAGCGGCTGGGTCTTGGCATAGCCGGTGCGGGACACGGTGACCACCATGTCCTCCTCGGCGATCAGGTCCTCGAGGCGCAGGTCCAGGTGGCTGGCCTGGATCTCGGTCTTGCGCGGGTCGCCGAACTGGTCGCGCACCGCGATCAGCTCCTCGCGGATCACCTCGAGCAGGCGCTCGGCGGAGGCCAGGATGGCGGTGAGTTCGGCGATCTTCTCGAGGATCGCGAGGTACTCGTCGAGGAGCTTCTCGGTCTCCAGCCCGGTCAGGCGGTGCAGGCGAAGCTCGAGGATCGCCTGGGCCTGGGCCGGCGACAGGCGGTAGTCGCTACCGGCCTGGCTGAGGCCGAAGCCCTCCTCGAGGTCCTCGGGCCTGCATGAGGTGGCACCGGCCCTCTCGAGCATCTCGGTGACCTGCCCCGGCTGCCAGGACTTCGCCAGCAGCTTCTCCTTGGCCTCGGAGGCGTTCGGCGAGGACTTGATCAGCTCGATCACCTCGTCGATGTTGGAGATGGCGACCGCCAGGCCTTCGAGGATGTGGCCGCGCTCCCGCGCCTTCTTCAGCTCGAAGAGGGTGCGCCGGGTGACCACCTCGCGGCGGTGGCGGATGAAGGCCTCGAGGATCTCCTTGAGGTTCATGATCTTCGGCTGGCCATTCTCGATGGCGACCATGTTGATGCCGAAGACGGTCTGCAGCTGGGTCTGGGCGAAGAGGTTGTTGACCACCACCTCGCCGGACTCGCCGCGCTTGACCTCGATCACCACCCGCAGGCCGTCCTTGTCGGACTCGTCACGCAGCTCGGCGATGCCCTCGATCTTCTTGTCCTTCACGAGTTCGGCGATCTTCTCGATCAGCCGCGCCTTGTTCACCTGGTAGGGCAGCTCGTTGACGATGATGTGGTCGCGACCGGTCTTGTCGTCATGCTCGATGGTGTGGCAGGCGCGCACGTAGATGCGCCCGCGGCCGGAGCGATAGGCCTCGAGGATGCCGGCACGGCCGTTGATGATGCCGCCGGTGGGGAAGTCCGGCCCGGGAACATGCTCGATCAGGTCGTCGACGCTCAGGGTATAGTCGTCGATCAGCGCCAGGCAGGCGTTGATGATCTCGCCCATGTTGTGGGGCGGGATGTTGGTCGCCATGCCCACCGCGATGCCCGAGGAGCCGTTGATCAGCAGGTTGGGCACCTTGGTCGGCAGCACGTCGGGGATACGCTCGGTGCCGTCGTAGTTGTCGACCCAGTCGACGGTATCCTTCTCGAGGTCGGCCAGCAGCTCGTGGGAGAGCCTGGCCATGCGCACCTCGGTGTAACGCATGGCGGCGGCGCTGTCGCCGTCGATGGAACCGAAGTTGCCCTGGCCATCCACCAGCACATGGCGCATGGAGAAATCCTGGGCCATGCGCACGATGGTGTCGTAGACGGCACTGTCCCCGTGGGGATGGTACTTACCGATGACATCGCCCACCACGCGGGCGGACTTCTTGTACGGCTTGTTCCAGTCGTTGCCGAGCTCGTGCATGGCGAACAGCACGCGCCGATGCACCGGCTTCAAGCCATCGCGCACGTCGGGCAGCGCACGGCCGATGATCACGCTCATCGCGTAATCGAGGTACGACTGCTTGAGCTCGTCCTCGATATTGACTGGCAGAATCTCTCTGGCGATGTCACCCATGGGTCGTCGAATCCTTTGCACTGCAACAGGTTGGCGCGTCACGTGGCCGTGACATGGCGCGCAATAACAGCCTTACATCATACCATCCCGGATGCTGATAAGGGAGCTAGGCAAGCACCAGCGGCGCCATGGCTTCACGGACCTCACCCTCGATCGTCACCGCCCTGCCGGTCGCCACATCGAGCAGCACGAAGGTGAGGTCGGCACTGGCCACTGCCTTGCCGTCGACCACGCGCCGAATCTCCTGATGGATGCAGGCCTGGCGCGAGCCGATCTCGGAGAGCCGGGTCAGCACCTCCAGGTCGTCACCGGCCACCGCCGCTCGTCGATAGTCGATGTTGAGATTCACCGCGACGAAGGCCCGGTCGTCGCGGGCCAGGAAGGCCGCCAGGACGGGACGCTCGTCGAAGTAGGCCCAGCGACCCTCCTCCAGGAACTCCAGGTAGCGGGCGTTGTTGACGTGGCCATAGCCATCCAGGTGATAGCCCCTGACGCGCAGGGTGGTACGGGAGAGACGGGGATCCATGCGGACGACTCCTGAACTTGCATCGTGGAAGGGCGGGCAGGCCGCCGATTCTAGCCAGCCCAGGCACCGACGTTCAAACCACCGTTTGAACACGTCGTATCGGCAATGGCCTCCAGCGCTGGCACCCACGCCGCCCTTTGGCCATAATATGCCCCTTTTCTCCCGGGAAATGCGCCATGTGGTTCAAGCACTTGCACCTCTACCGCCTGCACGACGCCCCCGAGCTGGATGCCGCCAGCCTGGAAACCGCCCTCGGCGAGCAGGCCTTTCGCCCACTGGGCGGCAGCGAGGCACGCCGCCTGGGCTGGTGCGCGCCGGGCGGACGCGCCGGGACGCAGCTGCTCCACGAGCTGCAGGGGCAGCGGCTGCTGACCGCGCTTCGCCAGGAGCGCATCCTGCCCGCCTCGGTGGTCCGCGAGGAGGTCGAGGAGCGCAGCGAGACGATCGAGGCCAGCGAGGGCCGCAAGCTGCGTCGCCAGGAGAAGCTCGCCATCAAGGAGCAGGTCTACGAGGAGCTGTTGCCCCGCGCCTTCGTCCGCAGCCAGAAGGTCGACCTCTGGTGGGACAGCCGCCGCTCGCTGATCGCCATCAACGCCAGCTCGCGCACCCGCGCCGAGGAGCTCCTCGACCTGCTGCGCGAGACCCTGGGCAGCCTCAAGGTGACGCCGCTGGCCAGCCAGACGCTGCCCATGCGCGCCATGACCACCTGGCTCGGCGACCCCGGCTCGCGGCCGACCGACCTGGTGCTCGGCGACCAGGTGGAGCTGAAGGCCAAGGGCGACGACGGCGTGCTGCGCGCCCGCCAGGTCGATCTGGACAGCGACGAGATCCAGCAGCTGCTGGAGAGCGGCCGCCAGGCCAGCAAGCTGGCCCTGTCGATCGAGGGACGGGTAAGCTTCGTGCTGCATGACGACCTGGCGATCAAGTCGCTGCGCTTCGACGACGCCCTCATCGACGAGGCCTCCCAGACCGACGACGGCGACGATGCCCTGGTGCGCCTGGAGACCGACTTCATCCTGATGACACAGGCGCTGGCCGAGAACATCGAGCGCCTGATCGAGTGGCTGGGTGGCGAGGCCGGCAGAGCCGGCGACGCCCCGAGCGCCTGATCGCCCACGACCACAGCCTGGAACACATGACCGAGACACAAGACACCACCGCAGCCGATCCCTGGGCCGATATTCGCCCCTACCAGGACGACGAGGTGGCCGAGGTGCTCGAGCGCCTCGTCCACGACGCCGAACTGCTGAACGCCCTGACCCGCTATCGGCTGCCGCGCCTCGCCCGCGTCATGCCGAGGCTCTCACGGATGCTGGCCAGCTTCGCCATCCGCCGTGAGACCCGCGGCGTGAGCAGCGTGCACGACTTCCAGATGCGCATTGCCAGCTATATGCAGCGCATGCTCAGGAACTCCACCGACGACTTCCGGGTGGAGGGGCTGGAGCAGCTGGACCCGAACACCGGGTATCTCTTCATCGGCAACCATCGTGACATCTCGATGGACCCCGCCTTCGTGAACTACGCGCTCTACCTCGCCGGGCGAGACACCGTTCGCATCGCCATCGGCGACAACCTGCTCAAGAAGCCCTACGTCAACGACCTGATGCGGCTCAACAAGAGCTTCATCGTACCGCGCAGCGCCCGGGGCAAGCGCGCCATGCTGGCCGCCTACCAGCAGCTCTCCGCCTATATCCGCCACTCCAT
>JAWWBV010000041.1:0-11842 GCA_033720795.1 Halomonas sp.
CGGGCTGCCGGTGCCGGTGATCGCCCAGGTCCATGGCATGGCCGTGGCGGCGGGGTGCCAGTTGGCGGCCAGCTGCGATCTGGTCATCGCCGCCCAGTCGGCCAGCTTCGGGGTGTCCGGCATCAACGTGGGCCTGTTCTGCTCGACCCCCGCCGTGGCGCTGTCACGCAGCATCTCCCCCAAGCGGGCGTTCGACATGCTGGTGACCGGCGAGTTTATCGATGCGGATACGGCATTGGAGTGGGGGCTGGTGAGTACCGTCGTCGCGGATGCCGACCTGGAGGCCGCCGTGGCCAACAAGGTGGACACGATCCTGAGCAAGAGTCCGGCGGCCGTGCGCTTTGGGAAGGCCATGTTCCATCCCCAGCGTCAGATGGCGCTGGCCGACGCCTACGACTTTGCCGGCAACATCATGGCCGACAACATGATGAGCCCTGACGCAGGCGAGGGAATCGACGCCTTCCTTGCCAAGCGTAAACCCGTCTGGGAGCAGCCCGGCCGCTAGCGCCACAGCCGTCGTCTCGGTCAGGTCCGCGACTCCCAGGGCGGCATGGCCGTGGATAGGGGGCTGACCACTGAAATCGATAATGTCCTGGTAAGGCCGTCGCGCCGATTGAACGGCTGGAGACGTACCCTTCCCTAAAAAAACAACAGGGGTAAGACCATGAGTGAAGCCTGCCATTACAACGATACGCTCGAGAAAACGGCGGCGAATTACGTCGCGCTGTCCCCCTTGAGCTTCATCCGACGGGCAGCCGCCGTATATCCGGACAGGACGGCGCTGATCTACAACGAGACGCGGTACAGCTGGCAGCAGACCTATGCGCGCTGTTGTCAACTCGCTTCCCTGTTGAGGCAGTTCGACATCGGCCGAGGCGATACGGTGGCCGTCATGCTCCCGAACGTCCCCGCCATGTACGAAGCCCACTTCGGCGTACCCATGGTGGGCGCCGTGTTGAATGCGATCAACATCCGCCTCGATCCGGAGGCGGTGGCCTTCATCCTCGAGCACAGCCGCTCGCGCCTGCTGCTGGTCGACCCCGAGTTCGTCGACGTGGTCGAAAAGGCCCTGGCCCGTCTGGAGGGGCCGGCGCCCATGGTGATCAACGTGCCCGATCCGAGCCAGGGCGTTGAGCGCGCCATCGGTGAGTTGGAGTACGAGACGCTGCTGGCCGAACAGCCGGTGTGGGAGGAGTGGCAGTTACCCGCCGACGAGTGGGACGCGATCGCGCTGGGGTACACCTCGGGCACGACCGGCAACCCCAAGGGGGTGGTCACCCACCATCGCGGCGCCTACCTGAACGCGACCAGCAACGTGCTGGCCTGGAGCCTTCCCTCTTCGGCGGTCTACCTGTGGACCCTGCCGATGTTCCACTGCAACGGCTGGTGCTTCCCGTGGACGCTGGCGGCCATCGGCGGGACCAACGTCTGCCTGCGGCGCGTGGACCCCGAGCTGATCCTCAAGCTGATCGGGCAGCACGGCGTGAGCCATTTCTGCGGTGCCCCCATCGTCCACGCCATGATCGCCGATGCGGCCGATGCCGCGCAGGCGGTGGTCGAGCACAAGGTCTGCGGGCTGATCGCCGGGGCGGCGCCGCCGGCGTCCGTGTTCAAGCGGATGGAAAAGCTCGGCATCGAGCTCACCCACGTCTACGGGCTGACGGAGACCTACGGCCCGGCCTCGATCTGCGTCAAGCAGGATGGCTGGGATCGGCTTCCCCTGGAGGAGCGGGTCCGGCTCAATGGACGCCAGGGCGTGACCTATCCCCTGCAGGAAAGCATCGCGGTGCTCGACTCGGTCACGATGGAACCCGTCCCCGCCGATGGCCAGACGGTCGGCGAGATCATGTTCCGGGGCAATATCGTCATGAAGGGCTACCTGCGCAACGACGCCGCGACCCGTGAAGCCTTTGCCGGCGGCTGGTTTCACTCAGGCGACCTGGCCGTGGTGGAACCGGACGGCTACGTGAAGATTCGCGATCGGCTGAAGGACGTCATCATCTCGGGCGGGGAAAACATCTCCTCACTGGAGGTGGAGGAGATCATTCAGCGGCACGCCGATGTCGAATACGTGGCGGTCGTGGCGATGGCGGATGCCAAGTGGGGCGAGGTGCCCGCCGCCTTCGTCCAGCTGCGCCCCGGCAGCGAGCTGAGCGAAGAGGCGTTGATCCGTTTCTGTCGGGAGAACATCAGCCGCTTCAAGGTGCCCAAGAAGGTCATCTTTGGCTCGCTGCCGACCTCCTCGACGGGGAAGATCCAGAAGTTCCAGCTGCGCCAGCAGCTCGAGACCGGCCCGTCGGCCTGAGTGGTTCAGGAACGAAGAGTGGAACAGCCCATCGCCCTGCCCGGAGCCGGTGCGAACACGCAAGGTAGGCAAACGCCCACCGAGGACAACGAGCCCGCCATGACCGTCGAGACCCTCACGCCCCAGCGCCGTTTCCGTGGCAAGCCACGTGGCCGTGACCTGCCCCCCATCGCCCTGGCCGCGCTGCGCCAGCTGCTCGGTGACGAGCGCGGCGAGCCGGAGCGCCAGCGCCGAGACCTGCTGATTGAGCACCTGCACGCCCTCCAGGATGCCCATGGCCACCTGTCGCTGGTGAACCTTCGGGCCCTGGCCACCTACATGAACCTGCCCATGGCGGCGGTCTACGAGACGGCGACCTTCTATGCCCACTTCGACGTGGTCCATGACGACCAGGCGCCGCCACCGGAGGTAACGGTGAGGGTCTGCGACTCGCTCTCCTGCCAGCTGGCCGGTGCCGCGTCGCTCAAGGCGGAACTCGAAGCCGGTGTCGACCCTCAGGCGGTGCGCGTGGTGAGGGCGCCCTGCATGGGCCGCTGCGATACCGCGCCGGTAGTGGAAGTGGGGCATCACCATGTGCGGTACGCCACCCGCGAGGGGGTCGAATCGGTGGTCGATACGGGCCACTACCACCCCGAGGCGATTCACTGGCAGCGCCTCGCGGTCTACCGGGAGCAGGGCGGTTATCGGTTGCTCGCCGACTGCCACGAGGGTCGCGTGACGGTCGAGGCCCTGATGGCCGAACTCGAGCGTGCCAAGCTTCGCGGCCTGGGCGGTGCCGGCTTTCCCACCTTCAAGAAGTGGACGTTCGTGCGCCAGGAGCCGGGCCCGCGCTATTGCGCGATCAACGCCGACGAGGGCGAGCCCGGCACCTTCAAGGATCGCTATTATCTGGAGCGCGCACCGCATCGCTTCCTCGAGGGGGCACTGATCAGCGCCTGGGCGGTGGAGGCCTGCGCGCTCTATATCTACCTGCGTGACGAATACCCCGGCCTGCATCGGGTTCTCGGCGAGGCGATCGGCGAACTCGAGGCCGCGGGCCTCGCGGCACCGGGCTATATCGTGCTGCGTCGCGGGGCCGGGGCCTACATCTGTGGCGAGGAGTCGGCGATGATCGAATCCCTGGAGGGAAAGCCGGGCAAGCCGCGCCATCGCCCGCCCTTCGTCGCCCAGCAGGGGCTCTTCGGCCGCCCGACCCTGGTCAACAACGTCGAGACCGTGTACTGGATCCCCGAGATCTGGGACAAGGGGGCCGACTGGTTTGCCGGCCAGGGGCGCCATGGTCGCAGTGGACTGAGGAGCTTCTCCCTCTCGGGGCGGGTCAAGCGCCCCGGCGTGCACCTGGCGCCGGCGGGCATCACCCTGGCCGAACTCGTGGAGGAGTACGGCGGCGGCATGGCCGACGGCCACCGCCTGGCCGGCTACCTGCCGGGCGGCGCCTCCGGCGGCATCCTGCCGGCCAGCAAGGCCGATCTCCCGCTGGACTTCGATACCCTGCAGGCCGAGGGCTGTTTCATCGGCTCCGCCGCCGTGATCGTGCTGTCGGATCGCGACGACCTGCGTGCCGTGGCCGCCAACCTGCTGGCCTTCTTCGCCGACGAGTCCTGTGGCCAGTGCACGCCGTGCCGGGTCGGCACCGAGAAGATGCTGAGCCTGGTCGAACGCCCGGAATGGGATGTCGAACAGCTCCAGCGACTCTCGCAGGTGATGATGGACGCCTCGATCTGTGGCCTTGGCCAGGCGGCGCCCAACCCGGTGCTGGGGCTGCTCAAGGACTTCCGCGACGAGCTCGCCGGCCAGCACGTGATCGTCAGGGGGTAGGGGAGATGAGCATGAAAGAACCGAGCGTGAACGAAAGCTTCACCCTGACCCTGGATGGCACCGAGGTCGACGCCCATCCCGGCGAGACCCTCTGGCAGGTGGCCAAGCGCGCCGGCGAGACCATTCCGCATCTGTGCTTCAAGGAGGCCCCCGGTTACCGGGCCGACGGCAACTGTCGCGCCTGCATGGTGGAGATCGAGGGCGAGCGTGTGCTGGCGGCGAGCTGCCTGCGCGAGGCGGCGCCCGGCATGGTGGTCAAGAGTGCCACCTCCGAGCGGGCCCGCGTGTCCCGGGAGGGGGTGATGGAGCTGCTGATCGCCGACCAGCCCGAGCGCGACGCGGGTCCCGACCGCTCGAGCCACTTCTGGGCGATGGCCGATCGGCTGGCCATCGACGCCGGTGCCGTGCGTGAGCGGCTGCCGGCGCGGGCCGAGCGAGAGGCGCCCACCGTCCACCATGTCGCCGAGCGGGCGGGGGACCTTGCCCATGCCAGAGGCCACGATGCCAGCCACTCGGCCATGAGGGTCAATCTCGATGCCTGCATCGAGTGCAACCTCTGCGTGCGTGCCTGCCGAGAGGTGCAGGGCAACGACGTCATCGGCCTGGCCCACCGCGGCGCGGCCTCGAAGGTCGTCTTCGACTTCGACGACCCCATGGGCGACAGCACCTGCGTGGCCTGCGGCGAATGCGTCCAGGCCTGCCCGACCGGGGCGCTGATGCCGGCGACCCTGATCGACGCCACGGGGCGCGGCGACTCGAAGGCCGCCGATCGCACCGTCGACTCGGTCTGCCCCTACTGCGGGGTGGGCTGCCAGCTCACCTACCATATCCAGGGAACCCCCGGCGAGGACGAGCGCATCCTCTTCGTCGAGGGCCGCGACGGGCCCTCGAACCAGAACCGGCTCTGCGTGAAGGGGCGCTTCGGCTTCGACTATCCCCGCCACCCCTCGCGGCTGACCACCCCGCTGATCCGCCGTCCCGGCGTGCCCAAGGGGCTCGACCCCGCCTTCGACCCGGCACGACCGCTGACCCACTTCCGCGAGGCCAGCTGGGAGGAGGCGCTGGATGCCGCCGCCGGCGGGCTCACCGCGCTCAAGGCCGCCCATGGCCCCGACGCCCTGGCCGGCTTCGGCAGCGCCAAGTGCTCCAACGAGGAGGCCTGGCTGTTCCAGAAGCTGGTGCGCACCGGCTTCGGCTCCAACCACGTCGACCACTGCACCCGGCTCTGCCATGCCAGCTCGGTGGCGGCGTTGATGGAGTGCATCGGCTCCGGCGCCGTGACGGCGTCCTTCATGCAGGCCCTCGAGGCCGACGTGGTGATCCTCACCGGTTGCAACCCGACCATCAATCATCCGGTGGCGGCCACCTACTTCAAGCAGGCGGCCCGAAACGGCACCAGGCTGATCATCCTCGATCCCCGCGGTCAGGCGCTGGATGCCTATGCCCACCGCAGCGTGCGCTTCACCCCGGGTGGCGACGTATCGCTCTACAACGCCATGCTCAACGTGATCGTCGGCGAAGGCCTGTACGACGAGGCCTACATCGCCGCGCACACCGAGGGCTTCGCGGCCCTCAAGGCGAGCGTCGCGGACATGACCCCCGAGGCGATGAGCGCGCTGTGCGGCGTGCCGCCGGAGACGATCCGCGAGATCGCCCGGCTCTATGCCACCGCCGACAAGGCGATGATCTTCTGGGGCATGGGCATCTCCCAGCACGTGCATGGCACCGACAACGCCCGCTGTTTGATCTCGCTGGCGCTGGCCTGCGGCCAGACCGGCCGCCCCGGCACCGGCCTGCACCCGCTGCGCGGCCAGAACAACGTCCAGGGCGCCTCGGATGCGGGGCTGATCCCCATGGTGCTGCCGGACTACCAGCCGGTGGGCGACGCCCAGATTCGCGCCGCCTTCGAGGAGCTGTGGAACACGCCCCTCGAGGAGAAGCCCGGGCTCACCGTGGTGGAGATCATGGACGCGATTCACTCAGGCCAGATCAAGGGCATGTACATCCAGGGCGAGAACCCGGCGATGTCCGACCCCGACCTCCACCATGCCCGCGGGGCGCTGGCCCGGCTCGAGCACCTGGTGGTCCAGGACCTGTTCGTCACCGAGACCGCCCAGTTCGCCGACGTCATCCTGCCGGCCTCCGCCTGGTCGGAGAAGGACGGCACGGTGACCAACACCAATCGCCAGGTGCAGCTCGGCCGCGCCGCCGTGGCGCTGCCCGGCGATGCCAGGCCCGACTGGTGGATCCTCCAGGAGATCGCCAGGCGCTTCGGGCTGCCCTGGGACTATGCTCACCCCCGGGAGGTGTTCGCCGAGATGAAGCGGGGCATGGCGTCTCTGGACAACATCACCTGGGAGCGACTCGAGCGCGAGGGCTCGGTGACCTACCCCTGCCCGGCAGAGGATGCCCCCGGGGCCGACGTGGTCTTCTCCGAGCGCTTCCCCCGCGCGGGTGGCAAGGCGACGTTCGCCCCCACCCGGCCCTTGCCCCCGGATGAACCCGTGGATGCTGCCTTTCCCACGGTGCTGATCACCGGGCGTCAGCTCGAGCACTGGCATACCGGCTCGATGACCCGACGCAGCCAGGTACTCGACGCCCTGGAGCCGGAGGCGGTCGCCAGCGTGTCGCCCAGTGAGTTGCTGCGACTGGGACTGCATCCCGGGGACGCGCTGACCATCACCACCCGGCGCGGGGCGATCACGCTCAAGGCGCGGGTCGACCCGCTGATGAGGGAGGGCATGGTGTTCGTGCCGTTCTGCTACGTGGAGGCCGCGGCCAACCTGCTGACCAACCCGGCGCTGGACCCCGACGGCAAGATTCCCGAGTTCAAGTATGCGGCCTGTCGCCTGGGCCCCGCCGCGACGGCCCTGGCAGAGTGAGGACACCGCCTCTCAACGAAGAAGGACAATGTCATGTACAGGATGCGTCGCTGGGTGGTCCGCCATTCCAGAGTCTTCGAGCTGATCTATCGACGCTTCGAGCCGGTGCTGATCAGGCTCGCCCCGGTGTGGAGGCGGCTGGGTCACGAGCGCATCGAGGCGCCGATGACGTCTGTGGAAAAGGCCGTCAAGGGCGCGCTCTTCGATTGCCAGATGTGCGGTCAGTGCATTCTCTCCGACACCGGCATGTCCTGTCCCATGAACTGCCCCAAGTCACTGCGCAACGGCCCCTGTGGTGGGGTGCGCGACAACGGGCATTGTGAAGTGAAGCCGGACATGATGTGTGTCTGGGTCGATGCCTGGGAAGGGAGTCGCCGCATGAAGGATGGCGATCGCATCCACGCGGTTCAATTGCCGGTCGACTATCGCCTCAAGGGAACCTCTTCCTGGCTTCGCGTGGTTCGCCAGCAGGAGGGTACTTCCTCTTCAACCGCCAAGAGCGAGACAACAAAATGAAGTTCGATGACGAGCCCGTACCGGGCTACTCCCTGCCGATCCTGCCCGGCCATGTGTCCCCCGGGCGGCTGGAACGTGTGCTGCGGGCGGGCAAGTTCGCCATTACCAGCGAGATCGACCCGCCGGACTCTGCCGACCCGGCAGAGGTGCTCAAGCGTGCGGCCATCTTCGATGGCTACGTCGATGCCATCAATGCCACGGATGGCTCTGGCGCCAACTGCCATATGTCCAGCGTCGGCGTCTGCTCGCTGCTGACCCGGGTCGGCTATGCCACCATCCTGCAGATATCCTGCCGCGACCGAAACCGCATCGCCATCCAGGGAGAGATCCTCGGTGGAGCGGCCATGGGGGCCTGCAACCTGCTGTGTCTGACCGGTGACGGCGTGCAGGCCGGTGACCATCCCCAGGCCAAGCCGGTGTTCGATCTCGACTCCATGTCGCTGCTCGAGCTCGCCCGGGCGATGCGCGACGAGCACCGTTTCCAGAGCGGTCGGCGCATCGAGACGCCGCCGCGGATCTTCCTCGGTGCCGCCGAGAATCCCTTCGTGCCGCCGCTGGACTGGCGACCGCATCGCCTGGCCAAGAAGGTGGCCGCAGGCGCCCAGTTCATCCAGACCCAGTACTGCTTCGATATCGAGCGGCTGCGGGACTTCATGCTCAAGGTGAACGACCTCGGGCTGCTGGAAGGCCCCGACCGCGTCTTCATCCTGCCCGGGATCGGGCCGCTGGCCTCGGCGCGCAGCGCGCGCTGGATCCGCGCCAACGTGCCCGGGGTGCACATTCCTGACGCGGTGATCGCGCGGCTCGAGGGGGCCGAGAACCAGAAGGAGGAGGGCAAGCGGCTGTGCATGGACCTGCTCAATGAGATCCGCGAGATCCCCGGCGTCAGCGGCGCCCACATCATGGCCTACCGCCAGGAACACACCGTGGCCGAGATCATCGAGGCCACCGGTGTGCTCGAGGGCCGCGTGCCCTGGTACCCGGGGCGCGACGACCCGAAAGCGCTCAACCCCGAATCCTCCGAGGCGCTGCTGAGCTGAGGCAAGCCGTCCCGGGCGACTCATGGAAACGCTGGCGACCCGCCAGCGTTTCTGTTTGGGGGGCTCTGGATCGCTGACGCTTTCCCCCGTTGCACCCGGCGCAGATGCGGTCGGCGATCGCCAGGGGGATACACTCCCGGGTCGGCCTGCCCCGGGGTGCCCGATCCGCCCGAGCGCTTCACCATCGCCGGCGCCACGTCGGGGAGGGCACTTCAGCAGAGCCGGCAGAGCGGAAACGACGACGCCCCCATCCGGGGGCGTCGTCGTCGGGCGGAAGGCCTCGTGTCAGGCCGCGCTCGCGAGCCTCAGGGTGCGATGTTCCTCGCACAGGCCCTTGACCATGCCATAGCACGCCACCAGCAAGACGAAGGTGAAGGGCAGGGCGGTAACGATCACCGCCGTCGCCAGCGCATTCAGGCCGCCACCCAACAGCAGGGCGATGGCGATGGCACCTTCGATCAGGGCCCAGAAGATACGCTGTGGCTTGGGCGCATCGATCTTGCCGCCGGCCGTGATGGAGTCGATCACCAGCGAGCCGGAGTCGGAGGACGTGACGAAGAACACGATCACCAGCACGATGCCGATGAAGGAGGTGATCTGGGACAGAGGCAACTGGCTGAACACCTGGAACATCTGCAGTTCGAGGGCCGCGCCCATGGCGCCCTGGAAGTTGTCGGTGATCACCTGGTCGATGGCTGTGCCACCCAAGGCGCTCATCCACAGCACCGTGATAATCGACGGCACCAGCAGCACGGCGATCAGGAATTCACGGACGGTGCGGCCTCGGCTGACCCGGGCGATGAACATGCTGACAAACGGTGCCCAGGAGACCCACCAGGCCCAGTAGAAGGTGGTCCAGCCCTGGCTGAAGTTGGCGTCCTCACGGCCGAAGGGCATGGAGAGCGCCGGCAGGTTGATCAGGTAGTTGCCCAGGTTCTCGAAGAAGCCGGTGGCGATCAGCAGGGTCGGGCCCACGGCGATCACGAAGGCCAGCAGCAGGAAGGCCAACACCATATTGAGCTGGGAGAGTCGCTGCACGCCCTTCTCGACGCCGGCGACGACCGATACCAACGCTACCAGGGAGATGCCGATGATCAGCACCACCATGGTGACATTGGTGTTGGGGATGCCGAACAGGAATTCCAGGCCCGCGGCGGCCTGAGTGGCGCCCAGGCCGAGCGACGTGGCCAGGCCGAAGAGGGTGGCGAATACGGCCAGGATGTCGATAGCGTGGCCTGGCCAGCCCCAGATGCGCTCCCCAAGGACCGGGTAGAAGACCGAGCGCATGGTCAGCGGCAGGCCCTTGTTGAAGGCGAACAGCGCCAGGGCCAGGGCCACCACGGCATAGACCCCCCAGGCATGCAGGCCCCAGTGGAAGATGGAGGCGGACAGGCTCAGCGAGGCGGCGGCGGCCGGGTCACCCGCGGCGGCGCCCAGTGGTGCCCAGTCGGTGCGCACCCCGTTCTCCATGGCGGTGCCGCCCATGGCGCTGCCGTAGTGAGTCAGCGGCTCGGAGATCCCGTAGAACATCAGGCCGATGCCCATGCCCGCGGCAAACAGCATGGAAAACCAGCCGATATAACTGAATTCCGGCTTGGCATGGGCACCGCCTAACCTGACCCGTCCCATGGGCGTGAAGATCAGCACGAACGCGAGCAACAAGAAGATGTTAGCCGCCAGCAAGAAGAACCAGGACAGGTTCACGGTCAGTAAGGTGAAGCCGGCATTGAAGACCGGTTCCACGTAGTCCTGCAGCGCCAGCGTGATGATCACGAATGCCAGGACCATCAGCGAGGAGATGGAGAAGACCTTGCCATGTATGTCGACGCTGATACCGAACTTGGTGGTCGCGAAGTTGTCCTGTCCTATCACGTGATCGGTTTTGATGAGGTTCGCCAGCCCTTCTGGTGCCTGGATGCCGCGGGATCCGCCGGGTTCCGGTTGGTGGGTACTGTCGTCGTTGGGATTATTATTCACTTTATATTTCCCTTTCAGTTTGTCGGTAGTTGAGCGTGCGTGCGTTAGTTAGCACCGGTGGGCCTGACCAGAAAGATCGAGGCCTTGGTGCGGGTCGCCACCTTCTTGGTGAGAGCGGCGGCAGGTCTTACGGTCAGGCCAACTGAAGCCTTGCGGCACGTGTCGTGTTCAACAGCAGGCAGGCGATCGTCATCGGGCCCACGCCACCGGGCACCGGCGTGATGGCGCCGGCGACCTGAGCGACCGAGTCAAACGCCACATCCCCCACGAGCTTTCTCCTGCCATCGACGTCCCTGGCATTGATGCCGACATCAATGACCGTGGCACCGGGCTTGACCCAGTCGGCGTTGATGAACTCCGGCCTGCCGATGGCGGCGACCAGAATATCGGCCTGGCGGCACACCGATTCGATGTGTTGCGTGCGTGAATGCACGATCGTGACGGTACAGTTGGCCTGCAGGAGCAGGGCCGCCATCGGTTTGCCCACGATATTGGAACGCCCCACCACCACCGCATGTTTACCACTGAGATCCGGATGGATCTGACGCAGCATGATCATGCAGCCCTGTGGCGTGCACGGGACCAGCGAGGGGCGGCCGGACGCCAGGGCGCCGACGTTCAGTGGATGAAAACCGTCGACGTCCTTGGCCGGATCGATGGCAGAGATCACCGCATCCTCGTCGAGATGCGGCGGCAGTGGCAGCTGCACCAGGATGCCGTGCACCTCGGAGTCATTGTTCAGGGCATCGATGAGCTCATTCAGGGCCGCCTGGGTGGTGTCGGCGTCGAGGCGGTGCTCGATAGACCCCATCCCCGCCTCCGTCGCCCGCTTCACCTTGTTGCTCACATACACCTGGCTGGCGGGATCCTCTCCCACCAGCACGACAGCCAGGGTCGGCTTGATGCCATGCTCGGCCCTGATCATCTCGACTTCAGTGGCCACTTCCTGCAGCACCTGAGCCGAAATCTGCTTTCCGTCTATTAATTGAGCCATGATGACCTCTGGGTCTATTTGAAGATGATGGTCTTGTTGCCCGAGATTAATACACGGTTTTCGACATGCAGCTTGACGGCACTCGCCAGGGCTTTCGTTTCGGTGTCCCGGCCAAGGGAAACGAGTTCGTCGGGGTAGTAGGCGTGACTGACCGGCAAGACGGACTGCTCGATGATCGGGCCTTCGTCCAGATCGGCGGTCACGTAGTGCGCGGTGGCACCGATCAGCTTCACACCACGCTCATATGCCTGATGATAAGGCTTGGCACCCTTGAATCCGGGCAGGAAGGAGTGATGGATGTTGATGGCCC
>JAWWBV010000042.1:0-11818 GCA_033720795.1 Halomonas sp.
GCCTGGATGTTGGGGTTGACCAGCACCGCGATCAGCGCGTCCTCGAAGCTGCGCACCGTGACCACGTCGTAGACGAAGCGGTCCTCCGGGCGGCGCATGCTGTGGAAGGCCTCGCGGACCACCTCCTCCTCCGGGGCCGAGAGGTTGTCGACGATCAGCAGCTCGAAGTAGGGCTGGGCCGAGCTGCTGGAGGCGGGGTGGCCGCGGCGCAGCTGCGTCAGGGCGTCGAGGGTCTCCAGATCCTCGGCGTCGGCATCGGTCTCGGAGAGGTCGACGTGGCGACGCCGGTAGGACTCGCTGATCAGCGCCCGCACCAGGCGCCTGACCACCTTTTCCAGGAGCCCATAATCCCCGCGATCGAACAGCGCCCAGAGGTGGCGGAAGTCCTCCTTGGAGGGGAAGGCGTGATAGTCCTCGATGATCTCGAGCCGCGTCAGCTTGACGTCGATCGCCTTGACCAGGTTCTTGGCCCGGCCCTCGTCCGTCAGGCGCACCAGCTGCCCGAGATCGCGCTTCAGCGCATTCCAGGTGTCGGCACGCAGCTGGGAGATCTTGTGGTAGAAGCCCAGGGCCGTGTAGGGCGTCTCGGTTTGCGTCAACTCTTGCATGGCAACACCCATCCAGGTTCGTTGTTATTGGAACACGGCGCGGCGGCGAGCATGCCGGGATCAGCCGGCAGGCAGGCCGCGCGCCCCGTAGCGCACGGTGACTCGCTCCTCGGGGAAGTGATCGAAGCCCAGATCGAGAGTCAGGCCCGGCCAGTGAAACTCCGCACGCCCCGTCGCGGGACGATAGACCGCGGTATAGACGGTCCCCAGGCCGCGACGATAGTCGTGGCGGAACAGCGGCGGCGACGAGAAGGCGGCGATCAACCGCTCCTCGGTGGTGGCCTCGTCGTCGACCAGGATCGACAGCTGGCGCTCGCGGATCAGCGTCTCCGAGGCCAGGGCGTGGGCATACCACTCGATCTTCTTCTGGTGGTTGGTCGCCACCGGCACCCGCCGGATGCTGGCGCGACGATCCGGACCGATCATCGCCGTCACATAGCGGCCGGCGGCATCGGCCACGGTGATGTTGTAGGCCATGTGGGTGGGGATCCGCGCCAGCACCTCGGCCGCCTCGGGCACGGTATCGCAGAACTCCAGCAGGTAGCGCAGGATGATCGGCGCGCCGAAGCCCTGGCCCACCGTCTTGCGCCCGCCGAAGGCCAGCGAGACGGCGAGCCCGCGGTCGTTCATGCCGTCGAGCACGCCCCACAGGCAGTCGGTCATGGCGATCACCCGCCGCGCGTTCCAGTGCGTATAGAGAATGGTTCCCTCGCAGAGCTCCGGGGGGTAGTCGTAGTTGCGCGCCAGCACCGTCGAGTCGGGGCCCGCCAGCACCGCCTGGGAACAGCCGGTGATGTAGGGTGGCGGCTGGTAGAGGCTCAGGAAACGCGCAGCCAGGTCTCCCCCGCCGGCCAGCTCACAGAGCGCCCGATAGGTATCGAGCAGTTCCGGCATGTGCCGGCGCAGGGCGTTGTAGCAGGCGAGATACCCCGGCCGCTCACGATCCCCCTCGCTCAGGTACCACTGCTCGTAGGCCGGCCAGTGGTACTCGAACAGCGCCTGCCAACGGGGCCCCGCCTTCGCCTCGCGCACGGTGCGGAAATCGAGCATCTTGTCCATCTCGCCCGGCGGTACCTCCCGCGACGAAGGGGATCCGATCCCGGTATTCACAGGATCTTGAAGTTGCCGCCGCCGACGGCGTGGCTGACGGCCACCTCCTCCACCACCGGATCCTGGAGCGACTGGCCCGCGTACTGGCCGCGGATACCGTCGATCCACGCCTTGGCACGCTCGTTGAGCTGGAAGTCGTCGTCCATCAGGCGCCCGCGGGTGATCAGGATGCCGAGATCGGCGCCCTCGTAGCGGAAGTCGCCCGCCCCGCTGATGCGCAGGAAGAAGCCCTCGCTCTCGTCCTCGGCGGCGTGGGGGTGGTAGTTGTAGTGGTGGTAGCCGATGCTCCCGTCGGCGGCCATCTTCCAGACCCCGGTGCGCGGCGCCTGGGTCAGCAGGTCGACGCTCTCGTCGGTGTGCTTGATGACGAGCTGGCTCCAGCTGTCGACGCTCTCCGGGTGCGACCAGCGCTCATTGATCTCGTTGATGTCGAGATCGAAGTCGACGTCGGAGAACTCCAGCAGGTGGAACAGGAACAGCGGGATGTCGGAGTGGGCGAAGGCCGCCACGTTGGTCAGCGAGCTGGCCCCGGTGACCCGCGGGTTGAGCTCGCCGAGATAGACCTCGCCGTTGTCCATGTCGATCAGGAAGTCGAGCTCGAAGTAGCCGCGATAGCCCTCCTCGCGCAGCGCCTCGCCGAACTGGAAGGTGTACTCCCGGGCCTTGTCGCGGATCGACTGGTCGAAGGCACCGGCGAACATCTCGTTGCCGCACCAGCCGCCCTTGTAGGGGGTCAGCGTCTTGAAGCCGACCAGCTCGGTCATCAGCGGGCCGACCACGGTGCCGCAGCGGGTGGCGCAGGCCTCGATGGCCGAGCCGCGGCAGTTGATGCGTTTCATGATCTTGACCTCGGCCTCGGCCTCGATCTCCTCGGCGTGCTTGTAGTAGTCGTCCTCGCTGGAGATGAAGAAGGTGGTGTGGCCGGAGTCGCCGAAGGCGGTCTGCACCACCAGGTCGTCGCCGAGCTCCCGGCTCACCTCGCACAGCTCCTGGTAGCTGCCCACCTTGGCCAGCACGTTGGGCACGCTGGGCACGCCGGCCTTGTTGCCGATGCGCACCGTCTCGATCTTGTTGTCCATCCGCGAGCGCAGCTTGGCCGGCGGGAACGCCACCTTGAGGCCGAGCTGCTCGCAGACCTCCTCGGTGTGCTCGTCGAACATCAGGAAGGCGGCCACGCCGGCGTTCTCGCCCTGGGCGCGGGACTGGATGAAGTCGATGACCTCCTTGTGCTCGAGGAGGTAGTTGTTGATGTCCTCGATGCTCTCGAAGTCGCGGGGAAACTTCTCCTTGGGCACGAAGACGTTGCGCTGCTGGCCCTCGAAGCAGTCGATGTAGTTGATGTGGCGGAAGTTGCCCACCCAGTCGCCGATGCCCAGCAGGTTGAAGTTGGTGGCCGAGATGAAGTAGATCGGCTCCTTGTTGTTGAGGAAGTGGCGGCGGACGTCGGCAATGGTGGTTATTGTGCTCATCGTGGTCGCTCCATCGGTGACGGGGGAGGCGCCAGGCGCCTGGTGCGCGGCAGGAGCCGCCGGGGAGTTGCCAAACAGGCGGCGCAGCCATCGAAGCAGTGGGTCCAGCATGGAGTCTCCTTGTCACTGCCCCGCCCGCAGGCGAGGGGTCAATAGTCCTCGATGTCGGCCCGGACCGGCTTGGCCAGCGGACCCAGGGTATCGAGGAAGGGCGTGGAGCCGGTCTCGCTGCGGTAGAGGGAGAAATCCACCTTGCGGTCGCGGAAGCTCTTCAGCGGCTGGCCCAGGCCACGCAGCCCCGCCTCGCGCTCACGACGCACCCGCGTCATGTCGACCTCGATCGGCATGATCTCCTCGCCGATCCCCGCCTGGTGAATGACGTCGCCGGAGGGGCCGACCACGATCGAGCGGCCGTTGCCCAGGGCCCCGGCGCCGTTGATGTCGAAGAAGTAGCACTGGTTGACCGCCGCGTTGGTGCGCGCCATCGACAGCTCGATGTCGCGGTCGATGGTGTCGGTCATGGTCGGGTGCAGGATCACCTCGGCGCCCATGGCGGCCAGGGTGCGGGTGGTCTCGGGGAACCACATGTCGTAGCAGATCGAGACCCCGAAGCGACCGACATTGGGCACGTCGAAGACCACGAACTCGGTGCCGCTCTCGACCCCGATCTCGTAGGGACGGAAGGGGAACAGCTTGCGAAAGCGGTTGACCACCTGGCCGTGGGGGTTGATCACCGAGAGGGTGTTGTAGATGCCGTCCTCGGCCTGCTCGAACATCGAGCCGGGAATCAGCCAGATGCGATGCTGCTCGGCGATCTGGCAGAACATCGCCTCGGCGTCGCTGGGCAGCGGCTGCGCATGATGCGTCGAGGCCCCCATCGGCATCAGCTCGCTGAACAGCACCATCTGTACCTGGGGGAAGCGGCTCATCAGCACGTCGATGCGATGGCGCATGGCCTCGGTGTTGTCACCGTGGTGCAGGGCGTGCATCTGCACCCCGGCAATCGTGAAGTAGGACATAGGAGCTCTCTGCGTCAGGCGATCTTGAACACTTCCGGGGCACTATCGAACACGAACCGGCACCAGCGGATGCATGCCGGCAGGATCGCCCGGCCGGGTGGACACTCGCCCACCCTCCAAGACCAGCTTATGACACATGTGCCGCCATGACATCAACGCTGATATCGCGATCGGGGCGAATCCGTTCAGGCGAGATCGTCGGGAGAGAACCCCGGGGCGGGACGCTTCACCGTCTTGGTGACGATGTAGGTGAAGTAGCGCTCGATGCCGGCCTCGCCGGTCAGCCAGGCATCCATGCGGCGCTGATAGGCATCGATGGAATCGGTCTCGAACTTGATCAGGTAGTCGACGCCGCCGCCGACGGCCACGCACTCGGTGACCTCGGGGGTGGCGTGGACCAGGGCCTCGAAGCGGGCGAAGCTCTCGGCATTGTGGGCCTTGAGTTCGATCTGCACCCACACCGGCGTGCGCTTGACCAGCGCCGCGGCATTGATGCGGGCGCTGTAGCCCTCGATGATGCCGGCCTTCTCGAGCCGGCGAACCCGCTCCCAGCAGGGGCTGACCGAGAGGTTGATCGCCTCGGCCAGCTTCGACTTGGTGATGCGGCCGTCCCGGGAGAGGATCTCGAGGATCTTCAGGTCATAGCGGTCGAGTTTCATCGGTGTCCCGGCATCCTCAGCCCAGCGAGTCGACGACATCGGCGATCACCGCGATGGTATCGCCCATGTTGACCAGCGCCGGGTGGCGCCGTGCCGCCAGCACGCCACTGCGCCCGGCGCGATACGCCACCGGCGCGGTGCCGCTGCGCGTCATGTCGTAGACCCGGGCCACCACCGCGCCCTTCTCGACCCGCTCGCCCAGGGCGATGCAGAGCTCCAGCACGCCACTGTGCTCACTCTGCACGTAGCAGCTGGCATCGGGCATGTCGAGGTAGACCTGGGGGGCATCGGGCATCTCCACCTCGCCGGCCACCAGGCCGTAGTGGATCAGGAAGTTGCGCACGCCGCGCTCGGTGATCGCCATGCTCTCGGGGGTGGAGGTACCGCCGCCGCCGAGCTCGGTGGCCACGAAGATCTTGCCCTGGCGCTCCACCGCGGTGTCGAACAGCGCCTCGGCATCGAGCTCGAACATCATCATGGCGTAGGGCGCCCCGAAGGCCTTGGCACCCTCCAGCGCCTGACGCTGCTGGTCCGCGTCCTCCAGCACGTGGGAGGCGCCGAAGGGGATGATGTCCAGGGTGCGCCCGCCGGAGTGCAGGTCGAGCACCACGTCGCTCATCGGCACCATCACCCGGGTGAAGTAGTCGGCGATCTTCTCGGTCACGCTGCCGTCCGGGTCGCCGGGAAAGCTGCGATTGAGGTTGCCGCCGTCGAGGCCCGAGGTGCGCTTGCCGGCCATCACCGCCGGCTGGTTCATGCAGGGCACGATGATCACCCGGCCGGTGACCTCCTCGGCACGCAGTTCGCTCGCGAGCTTGAGCAGCGAGGTGATGCCCTCGTACTCGTCGCCGTGGTTGCCGCCGGTCAGCAGCGCCGTGGGGCCCTCGCCGTTCTTCACCACGGTGACGGGGATCATCACCGCCCCCCAGGCCGATTCGTCCACGGAGATCGGCAGCTTGAGGAAGCCATGCTGGACGCCGTCGGCGTCGAAGTCGACGGTGGCGCTGATGGGGCTGGGACGCTTGGTCATGTCAGGGGACTCCTTGTTCTCATGCGGCAGACGACACCACTGCCGCTGCGTCGCTCGGGGCTGACCCGGGGACAGGCCTGCGAGGAGGCGCTATGAATACCTCCCTGTACGCTACCGACGCCATCCATGGCGTAGGACCTCCTCTTCGGCCTGTCCCCGGCGCCCCTGGTTAATCATTGAGGAGTGCTCGGCTTCTACTCACTCAGCGCACGAAGAGCTGGCGCGGGAAGTCGGCCAGGGTCTCGCAGCCGGTCTCGGTGATCAGGATGCTCTCGGTGATCTCCAGGCCCCAGTCCTCCTCCCACAGGCCCGGCATGAAGTGGAAGGTCATGCCCGGCTGCAGGATGGTCTCGTCCGAGGGGCGCAGGCTCATGGTGCGCTCGCCCCAGTCCGGCGGATAGCTGATGCCGATGGGGTAGCCGCAGCGGGCGCCGCCGCGGTCGAAGCCGTACTTGTCCATGGCCGAGCCCAGCGCCATGGCGATGTCCGCGGTGCGGTTGCCGGGCCTGGCCACCGCCAGGCCGTTCTCGATGCCCTCGAGCAGCGCCGACTCGGCGCGCACGAACTCCTGGGGCGGCTTGCCCAGGAAGACGGTGCGCGACATCGGCGCGTGATAGCGCTTGAAGACCCCGGCGATCTCGAAGAAGGTGCCCTCGCCCTCGCGAAACGGGGTGTCGTCCCAGGTCAGGTGCGGGGCGGCGGCGTCACTGCCGGTGGGCAGCATGGGCACGATGGCGGGATAGTCGCCGCCGTAGATCTTGCCCTGGTCGTCGCGCCAGCCCTCGATGGCCACCCGGTAGATCTCCGAGACCAGCTGGCTCTTGGGCAGACCCGGCTCGATCACCTCGAGGATGCGGGTGTGCATGCCCTCGACGATCTTCGCCGCCACGCGCATGTACTCGATCTCCTGAGGCGACTTGATCGCCCGGCACCAGTTGACCAGGGCGTTGGCATCCATGAAGCGTGCATGGGGCAGCTCGCGCAGCAGGCACTGGTAAGCCTTGGCCGTGAAGTAGTAGTTGTCCATCTCCATGCCCACCACGCCCTCGTGCCAGCCCCGGTCGGGCAGGATGGTCTGGGCGAGGTAGTCCATGGGGTGCATGTCCGGATTCTGGACATAATAGTCCGGGTAGTAGGTGATGTTGTCCGGGTCGATCCAGCAGGTGCGCAGGGCCCCGTTGGCATCCATCCGCCGGCCATACCACACCGGCTCCCCCTCCAGGCCGACCAGCACGCACTGATGCACATAGAAGGACCAGCCGTCGTAGCCGGTCAACCAGGCCATGTTGGAGGGGTCGCTGACGATCAGCACGTCGATACCGCGGCTGGCCATCTCGGCGCGCACCTTCCACAGGCGGGTCGCATATTCTTCACGAGTGAAGGGCAGGGAAACCTGGATCATGAAGCCACTCGCCATCGCATCATCAACAAATCGGCCCTCTCTGCGTCGAGAAGGCCGGGCCGGGTGCCGCGTTACTGCCGAATGCCATTCCGGTCACGGACCGGGATTGCGTCACACAGTCGATCGCTTATCTAAGGGCAGGTTACTGCCAACCCATGGTAGGCGGTCAAGCATTTCTTCGGAGGCGGCAAAAGGCCCCGGGAGAGCATACCCGAGGCCGCGATCACCGAAGGCACGACGGCATCCGAGCGCGACACGGCACTCACCGAGAACCCCGCCCCGAGCGGGGCTTTTCCCGCGTCGGCGAAACCGGGAAGATGGAGGCCAATGCCCATTTTCCTCCTGGAGGTCCCATGCGAGTGCTGGTCCATATCGACGACGCCGATCAGTGGCGAGAGGCCCTGGCCCGGCGGCTGCCCGAGGCCGAGGTGATCACCAGCGCGGCGCCGGCCGAGCAGCGTCGCCGCGCGGACTATCTGGCCGTCTGGAAGCCCTCCGCCGAGCTGCTCGGCGAGCCCGAGGCACTCAAGGGCATCGTCAATCTCGGCGCCGGGGTCGATGCCCTGCTGAACAATCCGGGGCTGCCCGAGGGGGTGCCGATCGTCAAGCTGCGCGATGCCGGCATGGCCGAGCCGATCGGCGACTACGTGCGCTACGGCCTCCTGCATTTCCAGCGCGACTTCGACCGCTATCGTCGCCAGCAGGCGCGCCACCAGTGGCGGGAGCACGCGGTGATCGACAAGGCCGACTGGCCGGTGGGCGTGCTGGGGCTGGGCGCCATCGGCGCCAGGGTGGCGGCCATGGTGGCCGCCGACGGCTTCCCGGTGCATGGCTGGAGCCGCTCGCCCAAGTCGCTGCCCGACATCACCTGCCACCACGGCGACGCAGGCCTCGAGGCGCTGCTCGAGCGAGTGAAGAGCCTGGTGCTGCTGCTGCCCGACACTCCCTCGACCCGCCACCTCATCGATGCCAAGGCCCTGGCGCGGCTGCCCGAGGGGGCGAGCCTGATCAACCCCGGCCGCGGCACCCTGATCGACGAGGCGGCGCTGCTCGACGCCCTGGGCGACGACGACGGCGATGGCGAGGCGACGGGCCGGCTGCGCGGCGCGCTGCTCGATGCCTTCCCCGAGGAGCCGCTGCCCGAGGCGAGCCCGCTCTGGTCGCACCCGCGCGTCTGGATCACTCCGCACATGGCCGGCCCTACGCCACTCACGGAGGCGCTCGAGCAGGTGGCCGAGGCGCTGCGCGCCCTCGAGGCCGGGGCGCCGGTCGACACCGTCGATCCCCAGGCCGGCTATTGAGCGGCCGACCGGCCCCTACAACAACGGCGTCACAGCCCCTACCCTGAGGAGGGACACCCAACGACCTCCCGGGAGGTGCGTGATGAGCGTTAACGAGCACTATGAGCCCCGCGACGCGCTGCTCGTCGTGGACATGCAGAACGACTTCTGTGAGGGCGGCGCCCTGGCCGTGAGCGGCGGCGCGGCGCTGGTGCCCGCCATCAATGCCGAGATCGAGACGGCCCGGGCGGCGGGGGCGCTGGTCGTCGCCTCGCGGGACTGGCATCCCGTCGACCACGCGAGCTTCGAACATCGTGGCGGCCCCTGGCCCGTGCACTGCGTGCAGGACACCGAGGGGGCGGCCTTCCATCCCGATCTCGCGCTGCCCGCCGACACGGTGCGGGTCAGCAAGGCCACGGCCTTCGATGCCGACGCCTACTCCGCCTTCGACGGCACGGGCCTCGCCGGCTACCTGCGCGACCGGGGCATCGAGCGGGTGATCGTGTGCGGCCTGGCACTGGATGTCTGCGTCCAGGCCACGGCGCTGGACGCCCGCCGGGAGGGCTTCGAGGTGCGCCTGCTCGAGTCCCTCAGCGCCGCGGTGGATCCCGACGCCGTGGACGACGTCCGCAATGCGCTGATCGATGCCGACGTCGAGGTGCGCCCATGAGCGAACGGCCCTCGCTGGCGGTGGACGAGGACGAGCTGGCCCTGCTCACCGACCTCTACCAGCTGACCATGACCCAGGCCTACTGGAAGGAAGCCATGGACGGGGTCGCTACCTTCAGCCTGTTCTTTCGCCGGCTGCCGCCCGAGCGGCGCTTCATGCTCGCCTGCGGGCAACAGCATGCCGCCGAGCGGCTCAGCCGGCTGCGCTTCGGCGGCACGGCCCTCTCCCGCCTGGCCGATACCGGGCTCTTCGAGGCCGGCTTCCTCGACTGGCTGGCCAACTGGCGCTTCGAGGGAGATATCTGGACGCTCAGCGAAGGTACGCCGGTGTTCGCCAACGAGCCGCTGATGGAGGTGGAGGCCCCCATCGCCCAGGCCCAGCTCCTCGAGAGCCTGGCGATGAACCTGGTGCAGCTGGAGACGGTGCTGGCGTCCAAGGCGGTACGCATCGTGATGGCGGCGCGGGGCCGGCCGGTGGTGGATTTCGGCATGCGTCGCATGCACGGCATCGATGCCGCGGTGCGCGGGGTCCGCGCCTACCGCACCGCGGGGCTCGCCGGCACCAGCAACGTGCTCGGCGGCCTGCGCCACCACCTGGCGCTCAACGGCACCATGGCCCACAGCTACGTGCTGGCCCACGACAGCGAACGGGCGGCCTTTCGCGCCTTCGCCCGCCACTATCCCGGCACCACCCTGCTGGTCGACACCCACGACACCCTGGAGGGGGTGCAGAAGGTGATCGAGCTGATGCGCGAGGAGCCGGAGCTCGCGGTGAAGGCCATCCGGCTCGACTCCGGTGACCTGGGCGAGCTGGCCCGGGGCTCGCGCCGGCTCCTCGACGACGCCGGCCATGACGAGATACGCATCGTCGCCAGCAGCGGCCTGGATGAACGGCAGATCGAGGCGCTGCTCGAGGCGGGGACACCCATCGACGCCTTCGGCGTGGGCACCCAGATGGGGGTGTCGGCGGATGCCCCGGTGATCGATCTCTCCTACAAGCTGGTGACCTACGCCGACGAGCCGCGCGTCAAGCACTCGCCGGGCAAGGTCAACCTGCCCTGCCCCAAGCAGGTCTATCGTCGCCGGGACGAGCAAGGCCACTACCTCGGCGACATGATCGCCCTGCGCGACGAGCCAGTCGCGGCCGGCGAGCCAGTCGCGGCCGGCGAGCCGCTGCTGCGCCCCCTGGTGAAGACCGGCCGGCTGGTCGAGGCCGAGATGGCCCGCGCCGACGAGGCCCGGGAGCGGGTCGCCGACGCCCTGCCCCGCTTCCCCGCGAGCGTACGGCGCCTGGAAGCCGGGGAGAGCGACTACCCGGTCATGCTGAGCCCGGGCCTCGAGCGCCTGCAGTCACGCTCCTGACGGGGCGGCCGGATCATGACGCTCCCCAGGCGCCTGCTTCACGCGCCCATGCCAGGCACTGATGCATCGAGCAGGCCCACAGCACCCACGCAAAGACCCAGGGCACGGTGCGAGGCACCGTGCCCTGGGTCGTGCGTATCGCGCTTGATGGCCGAACGCCCGGCGGACGGCACACCCGCCGGGCGAGACGCTTAGAGCGGCTGCTTGGTCGGCCGGATGATCAGCTCGTTGACATCGACATCGGCCGGCTGCTCGATGGCGTAGACGATCGCCCGGGCGATGGCATCGGCGTCGATGGCCATCTCGTAGAGCTCGTTGACGCCCTTGGCGGTCTCCTCATCGCTGATGGTGGAGGTGAGCTCGGTGGCCACCGCCCCCGGCGAGATGTTGGTGGAGCGGATCTCCTCGCCGCCCTCCTGGCGGATGCCCTCGGAGAGTGCCTTGACCGCGTACTTGGTGGCGCAGTAGACGGCCGCGGAGGGGAAGACCACGTGGCCGGCCACCGAGGAGAGGTTGATGATGTGGCCGGCGTGCTGCTCGCGCATGGTCGGCAGCACCGCGGCGATGCCGTAGAGCACCCCCTTGATGTTGACGTCGACCATCTGCTCCCACTCGTCGACCTTGAGCTGGTCCAGCGGCGACAGCGGCATCAGGCCGGCGTTGTTGACCAGCACGTCGATGCGGCCGTAGGCCTCCTTCGCGGCCTCGGCCAGGGCCTCGACCTGGTCGCGGTCGGTCACGTCGGTGACCCGGTAGATCGCCTCGCCGCCCTGCTCGACGATGGCGTCGCGCAGGGCCTGCAGGCGCTCCTCGCGGCGGGCGCCGAGCACCAGCTTGGCGCCGGCCTTGGCCAGGCGGTGGGCGGTGGCTTCGCCGAGGCCGCTGCTGGCCCCGGTGATGATCACGACCTTGCCTTGAATCTCGGACATCTCTATGGCTCCTGTGCAGTGCTACCGTGAAACGGCCTTGCTAGACCGGTCTACTAGAAACGGGATAAATCGAATTGGGCGCAAGACACCGCCCTCCCGGCTCGCGGGATGGCGGCCTGTCGGGCTAGGAGGCCTCGTCGGAGGCCATCGCCCGGGGGGCCGCCTCGCGCCCCAGCACCTCGTGGAACAGCACCTGCTCGAAGGCCTCCATGGGCGCCAGGGACTTGGTGGTCTTGGCGCGCAGCATGGCGCCCTGCCAGCCGGCCAGGATGAAGCCGGCC
>JAWWBV010000043.1:0-11773 GCA_033720795.1 Halomonas sp.
CTCGAGCACCAGGCGCACGCTCTGGCGCAGGTAGGACTCCTGCTCCGGGGCGATCAGCGCCTCCAGGGCCTCGTCGTGCTTGCGCACGGTGACCAGGTCCTTGAGCTCGTTGCCGAAGCGCGACAGCTGCTGCTGCCAGCCGCCGGTGGGCGCCTCCTCGATGACGGCATCAGCGGTCATCTCCTCGATGTCCTGGGCCAGGGGCTGGCCGGCGATCAGCTCCTGCTGGGCGTTGAGTGCCAGGTAGAGGCCGGTGCGATCGACCGTCGGCACGGCCTCCAGGGCGGCGAGCTCGGAGGCGATCTCGCGGCGCACCGGCACCAGGGCGGGGTTGTCGGCCTCGCGCAGGCGCGCATCGGCGGTGCGCAGCAGGGCCGATGCGCCCTCGACGTCACGCTCCAGCTGCAGGCGCTGGTTGGCCAGGCGCAGCAGGTAGGCCGCCTCGGCGTGCAGCCAGTCGCGCTCGTCGGTCTCCTGCTCGCGGGAGAGCTCGTCGAGCACCCGGTCGAGGGTCTCGTCGACGCTGCCGCGGTAGTCGGCGAAGTCGGCGCGCAGGCTGGAGAGCGTGGATTCGAGGGCCGCGTCACGCTCGCGCTCGGCGCTCTCCAGCTGGCCCTCCAGGTCGCCCAGGGCGGACTCGCTGGCGACGTCGGCGGGCAGCGCGGCGAGGCGCTGCTGCTGCGCCTCGAGCCTCTGCCAGGCCTGCCAGCCGAAGACGCCCACGCCGATGGCCAGCAGGATCACCAGCACCAGCGCCACGCCACCGGCCTTGCCGCCGCCCTGGCCGCCGCTCTTGGCGGTGGCGGCACCGCCCGCCGGGGGCTTGCCGCCGTCGGCGGCCTTCGGCTTGTCGGCGGGCGCGTCCTTGGCCTTGCCGCCGCCGCCCGAGGTCGGCTTGTCGGTCGAGGCCGGCTTGTCGGTCGAGGCGCTCGGCGTCTTGCTGCTGTCGGTGCTGGCAGCGCCCGCTGTCGGCTTGTCGGCCGAAGGGCTCGCCTCATCCGCCTCCGACGCTGAGGCCTGCTGCTTCCCCTGACCGGCCGGAGCCGATGACCCACCCTTGCCGCGGCGGCGTGAACGGCGGGAGGCCGAACCGCCGGCCTTGTCGGCCTCGCCGCTCCCCTGACCGCCCGGGGGCGACGAGGCGCCCTGGGCCGCCTCCGAAGGCGTCTGCTGTTCGTCCTGATCGTTTGGTTGCTTGCTCATCTGTCGCTAGCCCTTTTCGAGATCATCATGATCGACATCGGCCTCCTCAGGGGCGCTGCTCCCGGCGACCGCGGCCGCCAGGGCGGCAGGGGTGGCACCCGACGCCACCACGGGGAAACGAAACCCCAGCCTGCCGGCCAGTGTAGCCAACCGCGTGCTGGAAACGATTAGCGGTTGGTTCAAGGCGGCATCCGTACACCATCCTGCCAGATGTTCGAGGATTTCTCCGCTGCTGACCACCAGCGCCCGATAATTGCCCTCGGCCAGTCGCGCCCGCTGGGGCGGCGCCGGGTCGATCAGGCGGCGCCGATAGACCGCCAGACGCGTCACCCTGGCACCCCGCGCGGCCAGGGTATCGGCGAGCAGGGTGCGCCCGCCCTCGCCGGCCACCAGCAGCACGCGTTGGTCGTCGAGGGTCCGTAGCGAGGCGAGGCGCAGCAGCGCCTCGCTGGTGTCCTCGCCGCTGGCCGGCGGCGGCACGTGCACACGCACCCCCAGGTGGTGATGCAGGGCGGCGGCGGTGGACGCGCCTACCGCATAGTAGCCGATCCCCACCGGCAGCTGCGGCCAGTAGCGATCCAGCGCATCAACCAGGCACTCGGCCGCGAAGGGACTGACCACCACCACCTTGTCGAACTGGTCGACGTCCAGCCAGGTGCTGCGTGTCGCCGGCGTCTCCGCCAGCGGCTCCAGGCGCATGACCTCCAGGCGCGCCACGGGCAGGCCGCGGGCCTCGATGGCCTCGGCCAGCGGGGCCGCACGCTCGCCCGGACGGGAGATCAGGACCGGTCGGCTCGCCATCAGCCGGCGCCGTAGACCTCGGCGAGGATATCACCGGCGCCCTGGTCGAGCAGCTCCTCGGCCACGCGGATGCCCAGCGCTTCCGGCTCGTGGATGGAACCGCGCCCCTCGGCGCGCAGCACCCGGGTCCCCTCGGGATTGCCCACCAGGGCGCGCAGCCAGAGGGTGTGGCCGTCGTTCTCGAACACCGCATGGCCGCCGATGGGCACCTGGCAGCCCCCCTCCAGGCGAGTGTTCATGGCGCGCTCCGCCCGCACCCGGGTGGCGGTGGCCGCGTCGTCCAGCGGGGTCAGCAGCGCCAGCAGCTCGGGGTCGTGCAGGCGACACTCGATGCCCAGCGCCCCCTGGCCGCAGGCCGGCAGGCAGACCTCCGGCGGCAGCTCCATGGCGATGCGCGCCTCGAGGCCCAGCCGCTTGAGGCCCGAGGTGGCGAGCAGGATGGCGTCGTACTCGCCGGCATCGAGCTTGCCGAGGCGCGTCTGGACGTTGCCGCGCAGGTTGAGGACCTCGAGGTCCGGACGCACCTCGCGCATCTGCAGGCCGCGACGCAGGCTCGAGGTGCCGATGCGCGCGCCCTCGGGCAGCTCATCCAGCGAGGCGTAGTGGTTGGAGACGAAGGCGTCGGTGGGCTCGGCGCCCTCGAGGATCACCGAGAGCCCCAGGCTCTCGGGGAAGTGCATGGGCACGTCCTTCATGGAGTGCACGGCGATGTCGGCGCGGCCATCGAGCATCGCCTCCTCCAGCTCCTTCACGAACAGCCCCTTGCCCCCGACCTTGGCCAGCGGCGTGTCGAGGATCTTGTCGCCGCGGGTCGACATGGCGACCAGCTCGACCTGCAGGCCGGGATGGACGGCCATCAGACGGTCGCGGACATGCTCGGCCTGCCACATGGCCAGTTGACTCTTGCGGGTGGCGATACGCAGGGTATTGATGGCTTGCACGTGGTTCTCCCGTACCGGTTTGGCCTGCCGATGGCGCACGATGCGCTGGCGCCCGGTGATGGCTTGGATACGCCTCATCATAAAGCACCGCGCGAAGCAGGAAAAATCGCGTCGCGGCGACCGTTCGCCGCCCCTCGCCAGCCTCGCGGACTCTGGTACACTTTCCGCCATGTCAAGGCAGCGCCGTCACGGCGGCGCCCACCACCCCTATCCCCATCGTCAAGCAGGATGCCCAGCCCGATGAGCCCGAGTCCTTCCAACCCCGGCACCAATCAGTCCTGGGGGGGCCGCTTCAGCGAGCCCACCGACGCCTTCGTCGAACGCTTCACCGCCTCGGTCGGCTTCGACCAGCGCCTCGCCCTCCACGACATCCAGGGCTCCGTCGCCCACGCCACCATGCTGGCCCGGGTCGGCGTGCTGACCGACGCGGAGCGCGATGCCATCCTCCAGGGCCTCGACGAGATCCGCGGCGAGATCGAGCGCGGCGAGTTCGAGTGGTCGGTGGCCCTGGAAGACGTGCACATGAACATCGAGGCACGGCTCACCGACAAGATCGGCATCACCGGCAAGAAGCTGCACACCGGCCGCTCGCGCAACGACCAGGTCGCCACCGACATCCGCCTCTTCCTGCGCGACGAGATCGACGGCGTCGCCGCCGAGCTGTCGCGCCTGCGCGAGGGGCTGATCGAGTTGGCCGACCGCGAGGCCGACACCATCATGCCCGGCTTCACCCACCTGCAGACCGCCCAGCCGGTGACCTTCGGCCACCACCTGCTGGCCTGGCAGGAGATGCTGGCCCGCGACCACGAGCGCCTGCTCGACTGCCGCAAGCGGGTCAACGTGCTGCCGCTGGGGGCCGCGGCGCTGGCCGGCACCACCTACCCCATCGACCGCCACGTCACCGCCGAGCTGCTGGGCTTCGAGCGCCCCGCCGAGAACAGCCTCGACGCGGTCAGCGACCGGGACTTCGCCATCGAGTTCACCGCCTTCGCCAGCATCCTGCTGATGCATCTGTCGCGGATGAGCGAGGAGCTGGTGCTCTGGACCAGCGCCCAGTTCGACTTCATCGACCTGCCCGACCGCTTCTGCACCGGCTCCTCGATCATGCCGCAGAAGAAGAACCCCGACGTGCCGGAGCTGGTGCGCGGCAAGACCGGCCGGGTCTATGGCCACCTGATGGGCCTGCTGACGCTGATGAAGTCCCAGCCGCTGGCCTACAACAAGGACAACCAGGAGGACAAGGAGCCGCTGTTCGACACCCTGGACACCGTCAAGGGCTGCCTGCGCGCCTTCGCCGACATGGCGCCGGCCATCGAATCGAAGAAGGCCAGCATGGCCGAGGCCGCCCGTCGCGGCTTCTCCACCGCCACCGACCTGGCCGACTACCTGGTGCGCAAGGGCGTGGCCTTCCGCGATGCCCACGAGATCGTCGGCCAGTCCGTGGCCTTCGGCCTCAGGGAGGAGAAGGACCTCTCCGAGATGAGCCTCGAGGAGCTCCGCCAGTTCTCCGACACCATCGAGGCGGACGTCTTCGAGGTGCTGACCCTCGAGGGCTCGGTGGCGGCCCGCAACCATATCGGCGGCACCGCCCCGGACCAGGTGCGGGCCGCGGCCCAGCGGGCGCGTGACGCCCTGGCGAGCCTGACCTGATGGCACGCCTGCTCCCCGCCGCCCTGGCGCTGGGCCTCGCGCTGGCCGGCTGCGGCCAGAAGGGCCCGCTCTACCTGCCCGGCGACGAGGCGGCCGCCGAACGCTACGACCCTGCCGGCGAGCAGGCGACGTCGAACGACGACGCGCCCCGGCAGGATGCTGACACCGCCCGCGACGACGAGAGCTAGCATGGACCATTTCGAATACCGCGACGGCGTCCTCTACGGTGAGGACGTGCCGCTCACCCGCATCGCCGAGGAGTTCGGCACGCCCTGCTACGTCTACTCCCGGGCGACCCTGGCGCGCCACTACCGCGCCTACGCGGAGGCCCTGGGCGGCCATCCGCACCTAATCTGCTACGCGGTGAAGGCCAACTCCAACCTCGCCGTGCTGGGCCTGCTGGCGAGGATGGGGGCCGGCTTCGACATCGTCTCCGTGGGCGAGCTGGAGCGGGTCCTCGCCGCCGGCGGCGACCCGGCCAAGGTGGTCTTCTCCGGCGTGGCCAAGCAGGAGGCCGAGATGGCCCGCGCGCTGGAGGCGGGCATCAAGTGCTTCAACGTCGAGTCGCGCCCCGAGCTCGAGCGCCTCGACGCCGTGGCGGGCCGGCTCGGCCGGCGGGCGCCGGTCTCGCTGCGGGTCAATCCGGATGTCGACGCCGGCACCCACCCCTATATCTCCACCGGGCTCAAGGACAACAAGTTCGGCATCCCGGTGGACGAGGCGCTGGCCGCCTACGAGCTGGCGGCCACGCTGCCCCACCTCGAGGTGGTCGGCCTGGACTGTCATATCGGCTCCCAGCTCACCGAGCTCGCGCCCTTCCTCGACGCCCTCGACCGCCTGCTGGTGCTGCTCGAGCGGCTGCGCGAGCGCGGCATCGAGATCGAGCACCTGGACCTCGGCGGCGGACTGGGCGTGCCCTACCAGCACGAGCATCCCCCGGCGCCCTTCGACTACGCCACCGCCCTGCTCGAGCGGCTCTCGTCGTGGCCGGGCAGCGAGCGGTTGACCCTGCTCTTCGAGCCGGGCCGCTCCATCGCCGCCAATGCCGGCGTGCTGCTGACCCGGGTCGAATTCCTGAAGCCCGGCGAGACCAAGAACTTCGCCATCGTCGACGCGGCCATGAACGACCTGATCCGCCCGGCGCTCTACCAGGCCTGGCAGGCGATCCTGCCGGTGGACACCCGCCCCCCCCGCGACGCCGCCACCTACGACGTGGTCGGCCCGGTCTGCGAGACCGGCGACTTCCTGGGCAAGGATCGCGAACTCGCCATCGCCGCCGACGACCTGCTGGCGGTGCGCTCCGCCGGCGCCTACGGCTTCGTGATGGCCTCGAACTACAACAGCCGCCCGCGCCCCCCCGAGGTGATGGTCGACGGCGACCGGACCCACCTGGTGCGTCGCCGTGAGCGCCTCGAGGCGCTCTGGGCCGGCGAGGCGCTGCTGCCCGACGACGCACAAGAGGCCCGCTGATGCTCCTGCACTTCACCAAGATGCATGGGCTGGGCAACGACTTCATGGTGGTCGACCTGGTCACCCAGCGGGCGCGCTTCAGCGAGCAGGAGATCCGCCGCCTGGCCGACCGGCGCTTCGGCATCGGCTTCGACCAGCTGCTGGTGGTCGAGCCGCCCCGCGACCCGGAGATGGACTTCCGCTACCGCATCTACAACGCCGACGGCAGCGAGGTCGAGAACTGCGGCAACGGGGCGCGCTGCTTCGCGCGCTTCGTGCGCGACCAGCGCCTGACCCACAAGCACGAGATCCACGTCGAGACCGCCGGCGGCCCGCTGACCCTGGTGGTCGAGGATGACGGCCGGGTGCGCGTCGACATGGGCGCTCCGCGCTTCGCCCCGGAGGCGCTGCCCTTCGACGCCGCCGAGGACCGCGCCGTGCACGCCCTGGAGGTGGAGGGCGAGCGCCTCGAGATTGGCGTGGTCTCCCTGGGCAACCCCCACGCCGTGCTGCGGGTCGCCGACGTCGACGCCGCCCCCGTCGAGCGGCTGGGGCCGGCCATCGAGGCCCACCCGCGTTTCCCGAAGCGGGTCAACGCCGGCTTCATGCAGGTGGTGTCGCCCCACGAGATCCGCCTGCGCGTCTATGAGCGCGGCAGCGGCGAGACCCTGGCCTGCGGCACCGGCGCCTGTGCGGCGGTGGCCAGCGGCATCCGCCAGGGGCTGCTCGAGAGCCCCGTCACCGTGCACCTGCCCGGCGGCGACCTTCGCATCGAGTGGGGCGGCGACGCCGCTCCGCTGATCATGACCGGGCCGGCCGAGCGCGTCTTCGACGGCCGCGTCGTCCTGAGCTGAGCCGTTCCCGCCATCCAAGGAGAAGTGCCCATGACCCGTGCCGCCCCCGACCCGCGCAAGACCCTCGACCCCGATCGGGTGGCCGAGTGGCTGGCCCGTCACCCGGACTTCTTCGTCGGTCGCGAGGGGCTGCTGCAGCAGCTCAAGGTGCCCCACCCCGAGACTCGTGGTGCCACCTCGCTGCTCGAACGGCTGGTGCATGACCTGCGCGCCCGCGCCGAGCAGGCCGAATGGCGCCTGGAGCAGCTGCTGGAGTCGGCCCGCTTCAACGAGGGCCAGTATCGACGCACCCGCGCGCTGGTCCTCGCGCTGCTCGAGGCCGAGGACAACGACGCCCTGGGCCAGGCGCTGGCCACCCAGCTGAGTGAGCACTTCCATACCCCGGCGGTGGCACTGTGGTGCCCGGCGAGCCTCACCGATGCCGAGCCCCACCCGCCCCAGGCGCCCCGACAGGTGCTCGACGACCACGCCGGCCAGCGCCTCGCGGCCCTGCTCGACGGTCGCCCCAGCCGCTGCACGCGGCTGACCCCCACCGACTGGAAGCGCCTGCTGCCCCATGTGCCGGCTCCCGCCAAGGCCGGTTCCTGCGCGGTGGCGCGGCTGACCCTGGGCGAGCCGCTGGGCTACCTGGTGCTGGCGAGCCCCGACCCGGACCACTTCCGCGCCAGCATGGACACCCTGTTCACCGACTTCGTGGGCGAGGTGGTGGCGCGCCTGCTGGTGCGCCTGGCGCCCCCCTCGTCGTGAGCGAAGAGACGCTTTTGCCCGAGGTCGAGGCCTTCCTCACGGGGCTCGCACGCACCGCGAGCCCCGCCACGGCGGACGCCTACCGGCGCGACCTCGCGGCCCTCACGGCCTTCCTCGCCGCGGAGGCCGTCGACGACTGGTCGCGGCTCGATGCCGCCCTGCTGCGCCGCTTCCTCGGCGGCGAGCGCCTGCGCGGCCTGGCCCCGCGCAGCCTGGCCCGGCGCCGCGCCGCGATCTCGCGCTTCGCCGCCCACCTGGTGGAGACGGGAGCGCTGGCGCACAATCCGGCCGCCCTGGTGAAGGCCCCGCGCCAGCCCCGTCATCTGCCGCGCCCGCTGGACGTGGACCAGCTCGCGCGCTTCCTCGATACGCCCCACGACGACTCGCCGCTGGCGCGCCGCGACCAGGCGATGCTGGAACTCTTCTACTCCAGCGGCCTGCGCCTGGCCGAGCTGGCGGCGCTGGACCTCGCCGATCTCCAGCCCCGGCGGGTCAGGGTGCTCGGCAAGGGCGGCAAGCCCCGCCAGGTCCCCGTGGGCCGGCGGGCCCGCCAGGCGCTGGAGGCCTGGCTCAGCGTGCGCGGCCGGCTCGCCGCGCCCGACGCTCCGGCACTGTTCGTCGGGGTGCGCGGGGCGCGGCTGGGGCATCGCGGCATCCAGCGGCGCCTCGCCGAACTCGCCAGGGGGCGGGGGCTCGCCGAGCACCTCCATCCGCACCGGCTGCGCCACTCCTTCGCCAGCCACCTGCTGGAGTCGAGCCAGGACCTGCGCGCGGTGCAGGAGCTGCTGGGACACGCCGACCTCGCCACCACCCAGGTCTATACCCGGCTCGACTGGCAGCACCTGGCGGCGAGCTACGACGCCGCCCATCCGCGGGCGCGGCGCCGCGACACCGACAGCGGAGAGCCCTCATGAGCCTCGAGGCGATCACCTTCGATCTGGACGACACCCTGTGGGACAACCGCGGGGTGATGGCGCGCACCGAGACCGGCCACTATGCCTGGCTCGACGAGGCCCTGGCGGACTGGCTGGCGCGCCGCGGGGAGTCCCGCGGGCGCTTCGCCGAACGCTATCCCCTGGCGGCCTATCAGGCGGCGCGCGGCCGGCTGGCCGAGCGCTTCCCGCCGCGGCGCGGCGACTTCAGCTGGCTGCGCGAACGCGCCCTGGTCGAACTGCTGGAGGCCTACGGGCTGCCGCGCAGCGCCGCCTGGCTGTGGGCATCCGCCGCCATGGGACGCTTCCATGCGCTGCGCCTGAAGGTCGCCCCCCACCCCGAGGTGGAGCCGCTGCTCGAGGGGCTCGGCGATCGCTACCGGCTGGGGGCCATCACCAACGGCAACCTGGCGCTGCACCGCCTGGCGCTCTGTCGCCACTTCCGGGTGGCCATCGCCGCCGGCGAGATCCAGGCGCCCAAGCCGGACGCGCGCCCCTTCCTGGCCGCCCTGGCACGCCTCGAGACCGCGCCCTCCCGGGCGCTGCACGTGGGGGATTCCTGGCAGGAGGACGTGCTGCCGGCCCTGCGCCTGGGCATGCGAGCGGCGTGGATCGCCCCGGACGCGCCGACGGCCGGCGCGCTGCCCGAGGGCGTGCACCGGCTGGCGCACGTGCGCGAGCTGCCGGCCCTGCTGGCCGACCTGGGCTAGTCGCTCCAGCGGCAGACGCTGGAGCAGCAGCGAGGAGAGCGCCCGTCAGTCGGCGGCGGGCACCGGCGCATCGAGCAGCCACTGGTCGAGGCGCGCATGCACCTCCTCGACGCCCTGCTTCTTGAGGGCGGAGAAGAGCTGGATGCTGACCAGGTCCTCCCACTCGCGCAGCCGCGAGCGCACCTGCTGCAGGGCGTTCTTCGCCGCGCCGCTCTTCAGCTTGTCGGCCTTGGTCAGCAGGATGTGCACCGGCATGTCGGCCTCGTCGGCCCAGCCGAGCAGGGTCTGGTCGAATTCCGAGAGCGGATGGCGCACGTCCATCACCAGCACCAGGCCGCGCAGCGAGCCGCGCCGGCGCAGGTAGTCGGAGAGGTGGCGCTGCCACTCCAGCTTGACCTGCTCCGGCACCTTGGCATAGCCGTAGCCCGGCAGGTCGACCAGCCGGTGATCGCTGTCCTCGCCGAGCCCGAAGAAGTTGATCAGCTGGGTGCGCCCCGGTGTCTTGGAGGTCCGGGCCAGCGCCTTCTGGCGGGTCAGGGCATTGATGGCGCTGGACTTGCCGGCGTTGGAGCGGCCGGCGAAGGCCACCTCGGCGCCGGCGTCCGGCGGACACTTGGCCAGGGTCGGGGCGCTGGTGAGGAAACAAGCGGCCTGGTAATTGAAGCGAGAGTTGAGTCGCGACATGCGGGAGAATCCTGACGTTGATCAAGGGCGCCACGGCTTGCATTCCCGCGGCTCGGGTGTTCCGTTATAATGCAGTGTCTTTGTCTGCGACCCGGGGCGCGTCAGTATACCACCGTGCTTCGGCCGCCAGCGACCGACCACCGCGTCGGCGACGACCGGCCACAGGGCACCCGGATCCAACCCGGGCGGCACCCGGGGTACGTACCGGCCAACAACGTAACGGGATAGTGGAACTGCGATGAGAAAGCTACTGGCAAGCCTGGCAATCACCATGGGCGCGGTCGGCGTGGCCCATGCCGACCTTCAAGCGGATGCCGACGCGGCGGCCGGACGGGACAAGGCGCAGGCCTGCGCCGCCTGTCACGGCCAGCAGGGCATCAGCCCCTCCGGCGCCTTCCCCAACCTGGCCGGCCAGCAGGCCTCCTACCTGGCCAAGCAGATCATGGACATCCGCGACGGCAACCGCATGGTCGCGCAGATGGCCGGCCAGGTGGACAACTACTCCGACCAGGACGCCTGGGACGTGGCCAAGTACTTCGCCGAGATGGACCCGGCCCTGGGCCAGGCCGAGGACGACGAAGCGCTGATCGAGCGCGGCCGCCAGCTCTACCGCGCCGGCGACATGGCCAAGGGCATCCCGGCCTGCTCGGCCTGCCACAGCCCGCAAGGCGAGGGCATCGGCTCCGCGGTCTACCCGGCGCTCTCCGGCCAGAAGCATGACTACGTGGTCTCCACCCTCCAGGACTTCGCCGCCGGCGCGCGGGCCAACGACCCCGCCGCCATCATGCGTGACATCGCCAGCAAGATGAGCGATCGCGACATGGAAGCCGTGGCCAACTACGTGCGCGGCCTGCACTGAGCCCCGCCCCGGCCCGCCGGGCAACGGCACTTCGAGGGCGGCCGGTGGCCGCCCTCGGCGTCTGTGGGGAACCCGGACGGTGCCGGGGCATCAAAGCCAGCGACGTGCCGCGCGCCGGCACCCGGATCCCGTTTCACTCAAGGTGTTGCACTCAAGGAGAGTTCCCATGCTGAAGACCCTGATGGTCGCCCTGGCCGGCCTCGGCCTGTCATCCCTGGTATCCGCCGCCCCCCTCGTCGAGGGCGAGCACTACACCGTGCTCGAGAACCCGGTGGAGACGCGGGTCGAGGACGGCCAGGTCGCGGTGACCGAGGCCTTCTGGTACGGCTGCCCGCACTGCTACAACCTCGAGGAGCCACTCAACGCCTGGGTCGCCGAGCAGCCCGAGGACGTGGTCTTCCGGCGCATGCCGGCCACCATGGGCGGCGACTGGAACACCCACGCCTTCGCCTTCTATGCCGCCGAGCAGCTGGGGATCCTCGACGCGCTCCACGACGACTTCTTCCACGCCATCCACGAGGAGGGCCAGCGCCTGACCTCGGAGGACGCCATCGCCGCCTTCTTCAGCGACTACGGCGTCAGCGAGGAGGAGGCCCGCGAGGCGCTGGCCTCCTTCGGCGTGAAGAGCCAGGTCAACCAGGCCCATGCCCGCATGCGCCAGATGCAGCTGATGGGCGTGCCGGCACTGATCGTCGACGGTCGCTACCTGGTCTCGCCGAGCACCGCCGGCAGCCTCGGCAACATGCCGCAGATCGCCGGCGCGCTGGTCGACAAGGTCCGCGAGGAGCGCGCCGACTGAGATGACCCAGCTGGCCGAGGCAAGGACACCGCTGCTCGACGGCGGCCACCTGAAGCTGCTCACCTTCAACCTGCAGGTGGGCATCCAGACCTCGGCCTACCACCACTACCTGACGCGCAGCTGGCAGCACCTGCTGCCCCACCC
>JAWWBV010000044.1:0-11739 GCA_033720795.1 Halomonas sp.
CCTCGAGACCTGGTTCGATGACCCGGCCGACTTTCCCCATGCACCCACCCTCGACCGTCTGACCCGGTGCATGGCCTGCGACAGCGTCCAGGACGTGCTGGCCACGGCCCTGACCATGCATCGCACCCTGCAGGACCTCTACGCGCACCGCACCGAGCGGGCCTCGATCGAGACGGAACGGGAGTTCTTCGCGTCCCTGGCCGGCGGCCACGAGGCCGAGGTGCGACGCCTGGCCCGCGACATGCAGCGACTCGAGGATTACTGAGGTGCCGAGGATGCCGACAGGGAGCTTCCCCATCCCACCGGCGCTGACGCCTGCCGACGCGGAGGTGCACTGATGGGCAGCGAGCGCTCAGCTCCCCGGGCCCGGCTGCTGCCGCGCCTGCAGGCTCGGCGAGAGCACGTGTCGGAGGCCGAGTCCGAGGATGAGGTCCTGGCGGCCCACGTGCTGATCGAGGACGCCATCCGGGCGCGGGCCAGCGATATCCATCTCGATCCTTGTCGCGATCAGTGGCGGGTGCGCCTGCGTATCGACGGTCGGATCATCGACGCCCTGGCGCTCGAGTGGGGCGAGGGCGCAGCGCTGGTCAATCAGTTCAAGGTGCTGGCCGGCCTCGATCCGATGCCGTCCCGGGTCGCCAGCGAAGGAAGCCTGAGCTGGCCCGCCCCGGACGACGCCACCCGGGAGAGCTTCCTGAGGGTCACGGCGGTGAACTGCGTCGCCGGCGAGAAGCTGGCCGTGCGCTTCCTGGCCCCGCCCCGGACCTTCCACGACCCCCTCGCCCTGGGGGTCGGCGAGCAGGGCGCACGGGGCATCCGTCGCTGGATGGATGCCACCGGCGGCATGCTGCTGGTGGCCGGGCCGACCGGTGCCGGCAAGACCACGACCTTGTATACCCTGCTCCACCAGCTGCGGCTCGGCGATAGTCATGTGGTGACGCTGGAGGACCCGGTGGAGTACGCCATCCCCGGGATCAACCAGATCCAGGTGGATGCCGACAACGGCCTCGATTTCGCCACCGGCACCCGCTCCCTGCTGCGTCTGGATCCCGATTACGTGCTGATCGGTGAGATTCGTGACCCCGGATCCGCGGCCGCCGCGGTTAGCGTGGCCGGCAGCGGTCGCTCGCTGATGGGGACCCTGCATAGTCGCGACGCCGTGGGGGCCGTCTCTGCCTTGCGACAGCTGGGCCTGGTCGATGCCGAGATCAGCGCCACTCTGGGCCTGGTGATCGCCCAGCGGCTGGTGCGTCGGCTGTGCGCGCACTGCCGAGAGCGGCGTGCGACCGAGCCCCAGGACGTCGAGTGGCTCGAGGCGGTGGCGCTCGAAGCGCCGCGGGAGGCCTGGTATCCCGTGGGCTGTGAGCGATGTGACGGCCTGGGCTACCGGGAGCGCACGGGAGTGTTCGAGATCTGGCAACCGACCCCGCAGGATCATGCCCTGCTGCTCAAGCACGCCGATGACGCCGTCTTGCGACGCGCCTTGCTGGAGCGTGGCGAGACATTGATGCTCGCCGATGGCCTGGCGAAGGCCGCGGCCGGCATCACCAGCCTGCGCGAGGTATTTCGCATGGGCGCGATCCTGCCCGGCTGAGCGGTCGGCGCCAGCATCGCCCCGCCGGCCGCACCTGGCCGGCCGCACCTGACAGCGTCGATGCAATGCGGTATAACGACGACCGTAGTGAGATGCTTCATTCCACCACGCTTAGAGATCTCACCCGATGAGCCACCTCTCTCGCCGCCGCTTTGGCCTGCTGGCCCTGGGTTCCCCCCTGCTGCTGCTGGGCATGCCCGCGTCCGCCAACCTGATGGATGACCTGCTCTCCCGGGCGGTCGGGCCTCGCCACGAAGGTGAGCGCTGGGTGCTGGTCGAGGATGCCGAGGCGAGCCTCGTGGTGTACGAGGGCAGCCGGGTGGTGGAGCGCTTCCCTTCGGTCTCTCTGGGGCGTGGCGGGGCGAAGCCCCAGCGGCGGCGGGGTGATCGAGCCACGCCGCTGGGGGAGTTCCGGGTCAATCGCTTCAACCGGCGGAGCAAGTTTCACATCTTCATCGGCCTGGACTATCCCACCCCGACCCATGCCCGCATGGCGCTGAACGCCGGGGTCTATACCCAGCAGGACTACGACGACTACTTCACCTACTATCGCCGTCATGGCGCCCCGCCCCAGGACACGATCCTGGGCGGTTTCATCGGCATTCATGGGCTCGGTGAGGGAGATCCCGACATCCATCGGCGCTTTCACTGGACCGATGGCTGCGTGGCGGTGACGGACCCGCAGGTCGAGCGCCTGTCGTCGCTGATCGACATTGGCACACGGGTCGTGATCCGCTAGGCTTTACATGCGCAAGGGGCGTTCTAGGCTAGGGATAAGCGCCGTGACGTATTTCCGTGACGTACTTAAAAACAGTGTTTGACTCCCCGTGCTTCGCAGCATATGTTGCTGCTCGAAGACCTGCATCTGCAGGAAGCCTGGTTTACAGGCAACATCAACGCAGTACCAAGGAAGACTCAAGGAGAACACCATGACTCTGAAGACTACCCTGAAGCTGACCGCTGCAGCCGCTTCTCTGGCCGTGCTGGCTGGCTGTGCGTCCACCGGCGCCCTGGAAGAAGTCCGCATGACCGCCGAGTCTGCCCAGGCTGACGCCGCAGAAGCTCGCAGCATCGCTACCCAGGCGCAGAACACTGCCAACCAGGCTCAGCGCGATGCTCAGGCGGCCCTGCAGATGTCTCAGCAGAACCGCGAAGAGATGAACCGCATGTTCGAGCGTTCCATGCGTAAGTGATCGTTCTTCGCCGCCCGCTAGGGCGGTAGCGGAACCATCAGACAGGGGCCTCGCCGGTATCGGCGGGGCCCCTGTCGTTGGTGGGCCTTCGCGAGAAGCAGGCTGTGCCTGGTCGTGGGCCTCGCAGAGGGTGGGCGCAGGGAGGGTGAATTCGCCGAGGAGAGCGAGCAGAAACAGGGGGGGGCGAGAAGCCGATGGCCGGCAGGGAGTCTCCTGCCGGCCAGGTGAGGGGATCAGCCCTCCTGGGGGGTGTCGTCCTTCAGGCCGGGCTCGGCGGCGATCAGCTCCAGGCGATCCCAGAGGGTCTCGGGAGCCGGCTCCGGGGTCGTGACCTCCAGGGGCACCGGCATGCCGCGCGGCACCTCCACGACCTCGCGCAGGCGGGCATAGTCCACCGGGTAGTCGAGCCCGCTGGTCGCCGTGTCGACCTGGTTGAGCGCCTCGGTGATGCGCTGGATGGTGGTGCCGTCCTCCTCGTCGAGATAGGGGTAGGCCTGGACATGCAGCACGCCGTCGGTCCAGCCGAGCTTGAGGGTCTCGTTGATCAGCTTGACCTTGGTGCCGATAGGCAGGCGCGGGAAGAGGGCCTCGATGTCCTCGGGCAGCATGCGGATGCAGCCGTGGGTGACCCGCATGCCGACGCCCTCGGGGCGGTTGGTGCCGTGGATCAGGTAGCCGGGAATGCCCAGGCGCATCTTGAACTTGCCCAGGGGGTTGTCCGGTCCCGGGGGCACCACGTTCGGCAGCGACCGTCCGTCCTCGGCATGTTCCTTGATGATCGATTGCGGCGGATACCAGGCCGGATCCTTGACCTTCTGGGTGATCCGGGTCTCGCCCAGCGGCGTCTTCCAGTCCATGCGTCCCACGGCGATGGGGTAGGTCTCGACGCGAGGCGTCTCGCCCTCTTCGCTGGGCGGGTAGTAGTAGAGGCGCATCTCGGCCACGTTGACCACTATGCCCTCGCGAGGGCCCTCGGGGAGGATGAAGCGGCCCGGGATCACCACCTCGGTGCCCTCGAAGGGCGCCCAGATGCTGACGTCGGGGTTGGCGCGAATCATCTCCTCGTAGCCGATGCCGTGCTCGTGACCAATGTCGATCAGGGTGTCTTTCTCGTCGGTGACGATGGTGTAGACCTCGCCGACGAGATCACCCTCTTCGGGGAGGGGGTAGTGGCCGCGCGGCCAGTCGGCGGTATTGGCCTGCAGGGGTGCGGCCAGGGCGGCGAAGAGCCCCAGTGCGGTAGCGAATCGGGCCGTGAGCCCGAGCGGGGAAAAGTGCGTCATCGAGTCGTGTCTCGTGGTTACCGGTCGTCGGGGGGCTGCGATGGGCCCGTCCTGGGCGCCTTGGCCTATAGTATCGCCCGTCTGGGTGGGCGTGTGCCAGATGGGGCGGGTGGATCGGTATCGGCTCATCCCCCCGCCGTGTCGTCGATCAGGCCGCTTCGGCCTTGCGGTTGAGGGTCTCGAGGAGTCGTTCCACCGCGTCGAAGCGGGCCTCCTCCTGCTCCATGCTCGCCTCGAAGCGTAGGGTGTCGGCGCCGTCGAGACGATAGCGGTCGGGCGCCTGCTGGATCAGCTGCACCAGTACCAGCGGATCGACGGCGGTCTGGCCGGAGAAGATCACCCGACCCTTCTCGGGGCCGGCCTCCAGGCGAGCGATGCCGAGGCGCTCGGCGCGCTGTCGCAGGCGAGTCTGGCGCAGCAGGGTCTTGACCGGCGCCGGCAGCAGGCCGAAGCGGTCGATCATCTCCACCTGCAGCTCCTTGAGCTCCGCCTCGTCGGTGGCGCTGGCGATGCGCTTGTACATCACCAGGCGCTGCTGGACGTCGTGGAGGTAGTCGTCGGGGATCAGCGCCGGCAGGTTGAGGCTGACCTCCACGCCCTGATCCAGCGGGGCCTCGATGTTGGGGGTGCGCCCCTCGCGGATCGCCGTCACCGCACGGTCGAGCATCTGCATGTAGAGACCGTAGCCGACGGCCTCCATCTGCCCGCTCTGCTCCTCGCCGAGCAGCTCGCCCGCCCCGCGTATCTCCATGTCGTGGCTGGCCAGGGTGAAGCCGGCGCCCAGGTCCTTGGCGCCGGCGATGGCCTCCAGGCGCTTGACGGCATCCTTGCTCATGACTCTGGGCGGCGGGGCGAGCAGATAGGCATAGGCCTGGTGGTGGCTGCGCCCGACGCGGCCGCGCAGCTGGTGGAGCTGGGCCAGGCCGAACTTGTCCGCGCGCTCGATGACGATGGTGTTGGCGCTGGGCACGTCGATGCCGGTCTCGATGATGGTCGAGCAGACCAGCACGTTGAAGCGCTTGTGGTAGAAGTCGGACATGATCCGCTCCAGCGAGCGCTCCGGCAGCTGGCCGTGGGCGACGCCGACCCGCGCCTCGGGGACCAGCGCGCGGACCGTCTCGGCGGCGGTCTCGATGGTCTTGACCTCGTTGTGCAGGAAGTAGACCTGGCCGCCGCGGAGGATCTCGCGCAGGATCGCCTCCTTGATCACCGCCTCGTCGCGCTGCTGGACGAAGGTCTTCACCGAGAGGCGCCGGGCCGGCGGGGTGGCGATGATCGAGAGGTCGCGGATCCCGCTCATGGCCATGTTGAGCGTGCGGGGGATCGGCGTGGCGGTCATGGTCAGGATGTCCACCTCGCTGCGCAGGCTCTTGAGGCGCTCCTTCTGGGCCACCCCGAAGCGGTGCTCCTCGTCGATGATCAAAAGGCCCATCCTGGGGAGCCTGGTGCTCTTGGAGAGCAGCTTGTGGGTGCCGATGACGATGTCCGCCTGGCCCTCCTCGATGCGCTTCAAGGAGGCCGCCTGGCCCTTGCCGGCGGTGAAGCGCGAGACCAGCTCGATGTTCACCGCGGTGTCGGCGAAGCGGTCGCGGAAGTTCTCGAAGTGCTGGCGGGCGAGCAGGGTGGTGGGCACCAGCACCACCACCTGGCGGCCGGCGTGGACCGACAGGAAGGCGGCCCGCATGGCGACCTCGGTCTTGCCGAAGCCGACGTCGCCGCAGACCACCCGGTCCATGGGGCGCGGCGCGGTCAAATCGCCGATCACGGCCTGGATGGCGGCGCGCTGGTCGGGGGTCTCCTCGAAGGGGAAGCTGGCGGCGAAGCGGGCGTACTCCTCGTCCGGCGGCGGGCAGGCGAAGCCTTCCCGCGCCTCGCGGCGGGCGTAGATGTCGAGCAGCTCGGCCGCGGTGTCGCGAATCTTCTCGGCGGCGCGACGTCGTGCCTTCTCCCACTGGTCCGAACCCAGCCGATGCAGCGGGGCGAGCTCGTCGTCGGCGCCGGCATAGCGCGAGATCAGGTGCAGGCTGTCCACCGGCACATAGAGGCGCGCCCCATCGGCGTACTCCAGGGTGACGAACTCGGCGGCCTGGCCGCCGGCCTCCAGGGTCTCGAGGCCCCGATAGCGGCCCACGCCGTGGGCCTGATGAACGACCGGCGCCCCGGGACGCAGTTCCGAGAGGTGGCGGATCGCCAGTTCGCCGTCGTCGGTGGCCTTCTCGCGCCGCCGGCTCTGGCGCACCACCTCGCCGAAGAGTTCGGTCTCGCTGATCACCGCGAGGTCCGGGTCGGTCAGCCACAGGCCGGCATCGATCTCGCCCTCGGTGATGGCCAGGCGCGCGTCGCACTCCAGGAAACCGGCGAAGTCGTCGACGTGGGGCAGGGCGAGTCCCAGCGGTGCCAGGGTCTCCTCCAGGGCCTCGCGCCGGCCCCGCGACTCGGCGACGAACAGCACCCGCGTGGCGGGATGGTCGTCGAGGAAGGTCGAGAGGGCCGCCAGCGGCTGCCTGGCCCGGGCGTTGACCGTCACCGTCGGCGGGGCCTGGCTGGCGGGCGTCACGGCGTGGCGGTGTTCGGCCTCCTCGGTCAGCGCCACCCGGGGGTGGCGCTTGATGCCGCCGAAGACCTCGGCCACCGGCACGAAGGCCCGGTGGGGCGGCAGCAGCGGGCGGGTCGAGTCGACCCCGAGGTTCTCGAAGCGGCTCTCGATGGCCGCCCAGTGGTGCTCGGCCGCCTCGAACACGCCGGGCAGCATGGCCACCCGGGTGCCCTCGGCCAGGTGCTCGAACAGCGTCGCCGTCTCGTCGAAGAACAGCGGCAGGTACTGCTCGAGCCCGGGGGAGGGGATGCCCTTGAGGGCGTCCACGTAGAGCGGGCACTGGCGCGGGTCGACGTCGAACAGCGTCTCGAACCCCTCGCGGAAGCAGGCGATGGCCGAGCGCGACAGCGAGTACTCGTGGGCCGGCAGCAGCTCCACCCGGTCGACGCGGTCGGCGCTGCGCTGGGTGTCCGGGTCGAAGTGTCGCAGGGTATCGATCTCGTCGTCGAAGAGGTCGATGCGCAGCGGCGACTCGGCCCCCATGGGGAAGAGGTCGATCAGCGCGCCGCGCAGGGCATACTCGCCGGGCTCGAAGACCGTCTCCACGGCACGATAGCCGGCGCGCGACAGGGCGCCGCGGAAGCCTTCGCGGTCCAGCGTCTGGCCCGCTTCCAGGGTCATGACGCGCCCGGCGATGTAGTCCACCGGCGGCAGGCGCTGCATCAGGGTGTTGATGGCCACCAGCACGATGCCGTGCTCGCCGTCCTGCAGGCGGCGCAGGGTGCGCAGCCTGGAGGAGACGATGTCCTGGTGCGGCGAGAAGCTGTCGTAGGGCAGGGTCTCCCAGTCGGGGAAGGGCATCACCGGCAGCCGGCCATAGAAGCCCAGGTCGCTCTCCAGGCGCTGGGCCGAGGCGGTATCGGGGGTGATCACCAGCAGCGGCGCGTCTTCGGCGAGGTGTGCCAGGGCCAGCGCCGTGGCGCTGCCCGCCGGGGTCTGCCAGTAGAGGATGTCGCGCAGCCCCTGGGGGCGCGGCGGGTCGAGCGGCGAGAAGTTCGGCATGCGATTCGGTTACCCAGCCGTGTTCGTGAGCGGTGTGTAAGAAGTGGCTACATCATACCAGCCCCGGCGTGGCGCTGTAGTCGCGGGCAGGTTTCTGTAAAACCCCTACAGCGGCTGCGACCATCCTGCGATTGCCCCCGGGGGCATCCCCCCGGATAATACCCCCCACTTACCCTCACTATTCTCACCCAGGAGAGGCCAGCCGTGAGCCAGCAGTCCCCCGATACCGTCTTCCAGGAATGGCACGACAACCAGGCGATCGCCGAGCAGATGATCCCGATGATCGGCAGCCTCTATCGCCACAACAACGTGGTCGTGACCATGTTCGGGCGGTCGCTGTTCAACCGCAGCGTGATCCGCATCCTCAAGGATCATCGCTTCGTGCGTAAGGTCGAGGGAACCGAGCTCTCCGTGCAGGACACCTTCCCGCTGGTCAAGGCCATGATGGGCCTGAACCTGGGGCCGGCTCATGTCGACGTGGGCAAGCTGGGCGTGGCCTTCAAGCGCCAGGGCGGCGGCGATGCCGAGGCCTTCCTGCGCGAGCAGCTCGGCGAGATCGTCGAGGCCCACGACCCGGACGCCGGCAACGGCGAGCCCAAGGACGTGGTGCTCTACGGCTTCGGTCGCATCGGCCGCATCCTCGCGCGGGTGCTGGTCGAGAAGGCCGGCGGCGGTAACCTGCTGCGCCTGCGCGCCATCGTGGTGCGCGGCCGGGGCGACATCGCCAAGGATCTGGAGAAGCGCGCCAGCCTGCTGCGTCGCGACTCGGTTCACGGCCCGTTCGACGGCACCATCAGCGTCGACGTCGAGTCGCGGACCCTGATCGCCAACGGCAACGCCATCAAGGTGATCTACGCCGACTCGCCGGCCGAGGTCGACTACACCGCCTACGGTATCGATAACGCCGTGGTGGTCGACAACACCGGCATCTGGCGCGATGAGGACGGGCTGGGCCAGCACCTCGCCTGCAAGGGCGTGGCCAAGGCCCTGCTGACCGCCCCGGGCAAGGGCGAGGTCAAGAACATCGTCTACGGCATCAACCACCAGGACATTTGCGACGAGGATCGCATCATCTCCGCGGCCTCCTGTACCACCAACGCCATCGTGCCGGTGCTCAAGGTGCTCAACGACGAGTTCGGCGTCGAGCACGGCCATGTGGAGACCGTTCACTCCTATACCAACGACCAGAACCTGATCGACAACTATCACAAGGGCGATCGTCGCGGTCGCAGCGCCCCGCTCAACATGGTGCTCACCGAGACCGGTGCCGCCAAGGCCGTCGCCAAGGCGCTGCCCGAGTTCGAGGGCAAGCTGACCGGCAACGCCATCCGCGTGCCGACCCCCAACGTTTCCATGGCGATCCTCAACCTGCGCCTGGACAGGGAGACCGACGCCGAGACGCTGAACAACTTCCTGCGCCGCATGTCGCTGGATTCGCCCTACCAGAAGCAGATCGACTTCGTCGATTCGCCGGAGGTGGTCTCCACCGACTTCGTCGGCAACCGCCATGCCGGCATCGTCGACGCCAAGGCGACCATCGCCAACGGCAAGAACGCCGTGCTTTACGTCTGGTACGACAACGAGTTCGGCTACAGCTGCCAGGTGATCCGCATCCTGCAGCAGGTCTCCAACGTGCACTTCCTCAAGTTGCCCCGCGCCCAGGCCTGATTCCCTTCGGGCTGCGCAAGGCGGCCGAGCAGCCAAGCAGCCAAGCAGCCAAGCAGCCAAGCAGCCAAGCAGCCAAGAAAAACCTCCAGCAGGGTAGCCTGCTGGAGGTTTTCTCGTCATGCCCGGAAGATACTGCTCGGCGCTCGGCGCTCGGCGCTCGGCGCTCGGCGCTCGGCGCTCGGCGCTCGGCGGCCCTGTTGCGACCTAAGGGCAGGTGGTCATCCCTGACGCTTGTCTTTATAATGCGGTGGATTTTCGGGGTGGTTCGAGCAAGCCTCGGGCCTGTCTGGTAACGTACTGAAAACAGAAGAATTCGAATCCATTCGAACCCCCTTTCTTCATCTATCCGATCCATCAACTGGGCGAGACTATGATCGAAGTCAAGAAAGGCCTGGATCTCCCCATCGCGGGGACACCGGAGGCGCGTATCGAGGATGCGCGGCCGGTGCGCCATGTGGCCGTCCTGGGCACCGACTATGTCGGCATGAAGCCGACCATGGAGGTCCGTGAGGGAGACAGGGTCAAGCTTGGCCAGCTTCTCTTCACCGACAAGAAGATCGATGGCGTGCGCTTCACGGCCCCTGCGGCCGGCGAGATCGTCGCCATCAACCGTGGCGAGAAGCGCAAGCTGCTGTCGGTGGTGATCAAGGTCGATGAGACCGAGGAGGCTGTCGAGTTCACCGCCCACGGCCGCGACAAGCTCGAGAGCCTGGAGCGTCAAGCCGTGGTCGATCAGCTGGTCGAGTCGGGACTGTGGACCGCGCTGCGCACGCGTCCCTTCTCGCGCACCCCGGCCATCGACGGCACGCCGACCGATATCTTCGTCACCGCCATCGATACGCATCCGCTGTCTGCCGATCCTGCCACTATCATCAACGAGCAGGCCGAGGCCTTCGAGGATGGCCTGAAGGTGCTGAGCCGCCTCACCGAGGGGCGGGTCTACCTCTGCACGGCCCCCGAGGCGCGGGTGCCGGGTGGCGATCTCAAGAGCGTGCAGCAGGAGACCTTCGCCGGCCCGCACCCGGCCGGTCTCGTGGGGACGCACATCCACCACCTCTCGCCCGTGGCCCTGCACAAGCGTGTCTGGCACATCGGCTATCAGGACGTCATCGCCTTCGGCAAGCTGTTCGCCGAGGGCAAGCTCGACGTCAACCGCGTGATCGCCGTGGGTGGCCCGCGCGCCGAGAATCCGCGCCTGCTGCGCACCCGCCTCGGGGCCAGCACCGAGGAACTGCTCGACGGTGAAGTCGTCGAACCCACCGGAACCCGCGTGATTTCCGGTTCGGTGTTCTCAGGATTCACCGCCGAGGGGAGCCTCTGCTACCTGGGGCGCTTCCACCATCAGATCAGCCTGCTCGAGGAAGGCAACAAGCGCATCTTCATGGGCTGGATGTCGCCCGGCGCCAACCGCCACTCGGTACTGGGCATCTACATCTCGAAGCTCAAGGGCCTGCGCAACTACGCGCCGACCACCTCGACCAACGGCTCCGAGCGCGCCATGGTGCCGGTGGGGACGTATGAGGAGGTGATGCCGCTGGATATCCTGCCCACCCAGCTGCTGCGCACGCTGATCGTCGGCGATATCGAGACGGGAATGTCACTGGGCTGCCTTGAACTGGATGAAGAGGACCTGGCGCTGTGCACCTACGTGTGCCCCGGCAAGTACGAGTACGGCCCCATCCTGCGTGACAATCTCACCATGATCGAGAAAGAGGCCTGATGATGTCGATCCGACAGACACTCGATAATCTCGAGCCGCACTTCCACAAGGGTGGCAAGTACGAGAAGTTCTATCCCCTCTTTGAGGCGGTGGACACCATCTTCTACACGCCGCCGAGCGTGGCCAAGACCACGGCGCACGTGCGCGACGGGATCGACCTGAAGCGCATCATGATCACCGTCTGGCTGTGTACCTTCCCGGCGATGTTCTTCGGCATGTGGAACGCCGGCTGGCAGGCCAACCTGGCGATCGCCGACGGCTTCGGTGCCCCGAGCGGCTGGCGCGAGGCGATCATCATGACGCTCGCCGGCGGCCATGACCCGAGCAGCCTGTGGGCGAACTTCGTGCTCGGCGCCACCTACTTCCTGCCGATCTACCTGGTCACCTTCGTGGTCGGCGGCTTCTGGGAGGTACTGTTCGCGATCAAGCGTGGCCACGAGGTCAACGAGGGCTTCTTCGTCACCTCCGTGCTCTTCGCCCTGGTCCTGCCGGCCACCATCCCGCTGTGGCAGGTGGCGCTCGGCATCACCTTCGGCGTGGTGATCGGCAAGGAGATCTTCGGCGGCACCGGCAAGAACTTCCTCAACCCGGCGCTGACCGGCCGTGCCTTCCTCTACTTCGCCTACCCGGCTCAGATCTCCGGTGACGCGGTGTGGGTGGCAGCCGATGGCTACACCGGCGCG
>JAWWBV010000045.1:0-11610 GCA_033720795.1 Halomonas sp.
GGGGAACATAGCCCTCGGCCTGGTCGGTTTCCCGGTTGTCGAGGAAGCGCTCCATCTGCTCCATCAGGTACTCCCGGGAGGCGGCGTCGAGCATGTTGAGGTGCTTCTCGTTGATCAGGCGGGTCTGCAGCGCCTGCCACTCCTCCCAGGCCTGCTTCGAGACGCTGGCCTGGATCTCCTGGCCCTTCTTGCCCGGCAGCGGGGGGAACGGCAGGGCCTCCATCTCCTTCTGGTACTTGCGGCAGAACACGGTCTGGCTCATCGGGGTCTCTCCTCGTGCGGGCTCAGGGCCCGGCGGTGGTGGTCAGGGCAAAGGGGGCCAGCGAGGCCAGCAGCGCCTTGACCGGCGCCGCCAGGCCGATGCTGGCCGGATCGGCGGGATCGTACCAGCGGCGCGCCTCGCCCACCGAATCCAGCCGGGCGATGCGCGCCGGCTGCGGGGTGATCTCGAGGCGGAAGTGGCTGAAGACGTGGGTGAAGGGCGTCCAGGCCGACTCGAGCTCGCTGCCGGGCGCGTGAACGGCCAGCCAGGCCGCCAGCGCCTCGCGATCGTCGAACTGGGGCAGGCTCCAGAGTCCGCCCCACAGGCCGTTGGTGGGGCGCTGCTCGAGCAACACGCGCCCCTCGCGGTCCTGCAGCAGCAGCATGGTGGTGGTGCGGGTCGGCACGGCCTTCTTCGGCTTCGACTCGGGGAAGCGTTTCTCCTCGCCGCGGGCATGGGCGAGGCACTCGGCCTCGAAGGGGCAGCGCGCGCAGTCCGGCTGGCCGCGACGGCAGAGGGTCGCCCCCAGGTCCATCATCGCCTGGGTGAAGTCGACCACCCGCGCCTCGGGGGTGTAGTGCTCGGCCAGGGCCCAGAGGCGGCGCTCCACCGCTGGCCGCCCCGGCCAGCCCTCCACGGCGTGCAGGCGCGTCAGCACCCGCTTGACGTTGCCGTCGAGGATCACCGCCCGCCGCCCGGTGCTCTGGGCGATGATCGCCCCGGCCGTGGAGCGGCCGATGCCGGGCAGCGCCGCCATCGCCTCGAGGCTCTCCACGGGGAACGCCCCGCCGTGCTCCTCGACGACGACCCGCGCGGCCTTGTGCAGGTTGCGGCCCCGGGCGTAGTAGCCAAGCCCGGTCCACAGGTGCAGCACCTCGTCCTGCTCGGCGGCCGCCAGGCTGGCGACATCGGGAAAGCGCGCCATGAAGCGCTCGAAGTAGGGGATCACCGTGGTGACCTGGGTCTGCTGCAGCATGATCTCCGAGACCCACACCCGGTAGGGGCTGCGATCCTGCTGCCAGGGCAGATCGTGGCGGCCGTGCTCGTCGAACCACTCGAGCAGGCGCCGCTGGAAGCGTTCGGGGGCCAGGATGGCGGGCGGCATCTCCGTCATGGGGCTATCTCGACACGAAAATTTCACGGCACGAAAAAAAGCGCCGACTGGGGGAGTCGGCGCAGGGACTGGTCATGCATGTTGCTCAATTGAAGAGACCTTTCAGGGCGTCGCGAAGTTCCTGGCCGGCCTGTTCGCCCAGGCGCTCGTCGATCTTCTCGACGGCGCCCTCGAGGCGCTCCTCGACCTTCTCCCCGGCCCGCCGGGTGGCCTCGTCACGCACCAGCTCGGCGAGGGTGCCCTGAAAGGCCTCGCGATCGAAGCGGCACCACTCGGCACTCTCGCCACCGAGGGTACCGTCGCAGCGCACCGGCAGGGGCACCCGCGCCAGCCGGGGGTTGACCTCGCAGGGCGCATTGTCGGCCTCCACCAGGCGCACCGCGGCCCGCAGGTCGAACTGTTCGCTGACGAGATCGATGCGGCCTTCGCCGTCTACCCGCATGCCGGGGAGCGTGACCAGCAGGTCGTCGCTCGTCACCTCGCCCTCGTCCAGGATCAGGTCGGCACTGATCCGCTCGAAGCGCGTCTCCTCGGCCCACTCGCGGTCGAGCGTCTTGCCCTGGAGGGTGGCGGCCGTGGTGCACAGCTCCTCGCCGACATTGAGCTCCTTGAAGGTCCCCTCGTCGATTCGCGCCTCGAAACGGCCGCTCAGATGGCGCCTGAGCTCCAGCGCAGAGTTGCCGCGACTGGTCAGCTCGCCCTCGCCGCTGAAGCGCCCGCTCAGGGGAGAAGGCTCCTCGCCGCGAGCCTCGAGCAGTGATTCGAGGCGCACTCGCTCGGCCCGCGGGGCCAGCTGCCAGCGGATCGGGCGCTCGCGCAGGTCGATGGCGCCGTCGGCGGAGAGGTTCCCCTCGTAGAAGCCGGAGGTGAAGTCGATCAGGCGATGGCGGCCACCGCGCCCCTCGAGGGTCAGGTTGACGTCCTGGAAGTCGAGCCCCGCGAAACGCAGCTGCCCCAGCGCGAGATGCGCGTCGAGCTCGAGCTCGAAGAGCCGCTCGGCGGGGACCAGCCCGCCCGCCTCCTCGGCGTGGGCGCGGCGAATGCCCGGCAGCCGCCAGCGCGAGGCGGCATCGTCACCAACGCCCGCCGGCGGCAGGTAGCCATCCAGATCCAGGCGATCCCCCTGCAGGTCGGCGGCGAGCAGGCCGCCGTCGAAGCGCCCCGCCAGGCGGCCGGTGAAGGTGGCGTCATCCAGCACCAGGGTCAGGCCGGCGAGCTCGAAGCGCTCGAGGTCACCGCTGACCGGGCTGGTCAGCGCCACGTCGGTGAGCGCCTGGCCGTTGGCCATGGCGGGCATGATGTCGAGGCGCGTGAGCCAGGGGCGCAGCGACAGCGGCGTCAGGCGCAGCTGGCCGGTGTAGGCCGGCGCCTCGCCGAGGTCGCTGAGGTTGAGGTTGCCGTTGAGCTTCAGGGCATCGGGGCCGGTCAGCGCCATGTCGCGCAGGCGAGCGCTCTGCTCGTCGAGGTCGGCGTCCAGAGAGAAGGCAAGCGTGAGGGGCAGGGTCTTCTCGCCCAGGCGCGGATGGTTGAAGCTGGCGTCGAGGGTGCCCGCATCCAGCTGCAGGCTGCCCTCGCCGAGGTTCACCACCAGCCGCTCGCCCTGCAGGTTGAGCTTCTGCTCGTTCTCCAGCCCGGCCAGCTGGTTGACGGTCTTGAGGGTCAGCCCCTCCAGCACGTGCCGCCCCTCGGCCAGCCCCAGGTCCACCCGGGTATCGAGGGAGACATCGCTGAGCAGGCGCGGCTCGCTCGGCGTGTCCCGCCAGTCGAGGCCCTCGTGCAGTCGCAGGCGGAAGGAGGAGGTGAGCGGAAAGGCGCTGCCGGGGTTGACGTTGCTGCCACTGATCTCGAGCTTCTCGAGACGCAGCTCGCGATCCGCGAGGGCATCGCGGAAGTGCACCTCGCCGCGGCGCACCTGCACGCTGGCGATATTGAGGGCCACCGAGAGGCCATTGCTCTCGCTCGGTGAGGGGCCGGCACTGGCCGGCGCCAAGGCGGCTTCGGCCTGTTCACCGCGCTCGCCCAGCCGCTCGCTCAGCACCTCCCAGTTGCCCTTGCCCTGCTCGTCACGCTCGAGGTCGAGGTAGAGGTCATCGAGGGTCAGGCCGTCGATGGCGATCTCACCGCGCAGCAGCGGCGTGAAGGCGAGGCTGACCTCGGCATGGGAGAGCGCGGCGAAGGGCGCCGAGTCGTCGGCCTGATCGGGCAAGCGGGCCTCGGCCTGCTGCACGCCGACGCCCAGCCGGGGATAGAAGGACCAGGAGAGCGGGCCGTCCAGGGTCAGCTCGAGTCCGCTGTGCTCGCGCACGACCTCGATCAGCCGAGGCTTGAGATCATTGGGGTCGAAGAAGGTCGTCACGTACACCACGGCGCCGACCATCACCAGGCCGAGGACGCCGATCGCGGCAAGAAGGGTGCGCAACAGGCGCTTCATCGGTCACCTCCCTGTGACCAGAGGTTGAGTTCGAAGTAGTCGCCGTCCTGGGTGAGCCGATAGCCGAGCCGCGAGAGCAGCAGCTGGTCGGCCACGGGCAGCTGGGAGGAGGCGGCATAGAGGCGGCGTCCCTCGGCGCGGGCGGCCTCGCTGACCAGCGCCAGCAGGCGAGAGCCGACGCCACGGCGGCGCGTGGTCTTGCGCACGCAGAGGTTCGACAGCCACCAGGCGTTCTGATCGAGCTGCACGGCCACGGCGCCCAGCAGCCGGTCGTTGAAGCGAGCGCAGCTGAACAGGTGGCCGCTCGCCAGATGCTCACGGATGAAGTCGTCCACGGGCAGGGGCAGGCGCTCGGGGGGCGCGTCCGTGAAGATGCGTACGAGGTCGAGGCGTATCTGGGCATCCGCTTCCCAGGCGTCCTGGTCGACCTGTTGCAGGGTCACCGGCATGCGTGGATCTCCTTGAGGCCGAGGCGGCAGGCTGCCGCCACTGTCATGGGCCGCATTGTAGCGGATGGGGTGAGCGATTCACTATAATGGCAGGCTCTCGGCGTCAGGCACAGCACCCGACGCCCCTTCGTTTTGCCGGCCGGCAGGCACCCCGGCCCCCTCGACACGCGCCCAGGCGCTGGAGATCCGACATGTCCGAGCGTATCGCCACGGTCACCCGGAACACCCGGGAAACCCAGATCACGGTGACCATCAACCTCGACGGCGAGGGGCGCCTGGCCTGCGAGACCGGCGTGCCCTTCCTCGATCACATGCTCGACCAGGTGGCCCGCCACGGCCTGATCGACCTCGACATCGAGGCGGTGGGCGACCTGCACATCGACGATCACCACACCGTCGAGGACCTGGGCATCACCCTCGGCCAGGCCTTCGACCAGGCGATCGGCGACAAGCGCGGCATCTACCGCTACGGCCATGCCTACGTGCCCCTGGACGAGGCGCTGTCGCGGGTGGTGGTAGACTTCTCCGGCCGCCCGGGGCTCAGCATGGACGTGGAGTTCACCCGCGCCAGCATCGGTCGCCTGGACACCCAGCTGTTCTGGGAGTTCTTCCAGGGCTTCGTCAACCATGCCCGGGTGACCCTGCACATCGACAACCTGAAGGGCTTCAACGCCCACCATCAGGCGGAAACCATCTTCAAGGCCTTCGGTCGCGCACTGCGCATGGCCGTGGAGCAGGACCCGCGCATGGCGGGTCAGATGCCGTCCACCAAGGGCAGCCTCTGAGGCCGCCGCACGATCACACGAGGAGCGCCCCATGACCATTGCCGTCATCGACTACGGAATGGGTAACCTGCATTCCGTCGCCAAGGCACTGGAGCACGTCACGCACGAGAACGTGGTCGTGACGCGGGATGCCCGCCGCATCCGCGGCGCCACCCGCCTGGTCCTGCCGGGCCAGGGCGCCATCCGCGACTGCATGGGCGAGCTCGAGAAGACCGAGCTGCGCGGCCTGGTCGAGGAACTGCTCGCCTCCCAGGACAAGCCGCTGCTCGGCATCTGCGTCGGCCAGCAGATGCTGCTCGACCACAGCGAGGAGAACGGCGGCATCGGCTGCCTGGGCTTCCTGCGCGGCGAGGTGCGAAAGTTTCCCGCCGACATGCGCGACGACCGGGACAACCGCCTGAAGGTCCCGCACATGGGCTGGAACCTGGTGCACCAGCACCACGACCACCCGCTGTGGAAGGGCATCGACCAGGACGAGCACTTCTATTTCGTGCACAGCTACTACGTCGAGGCCGCCGACGACGCCACGGTGTTCGGCACCACCGACTACGGCCGGGTGAGCGCCCACGTGGCCATCGGCCGGGACGCCACCTTCGCCGTACAGTTCCACCCGGAGAAGAGCTCCCGGGCCGGCCTCCAGCTGCTGGAAAACTTCGTGCAGTGGACACCCTGAGCGGCGCCGCGCCCATGACCGCCGTACTCATGACAACAGGTGCGCCCGAGAGCGCGCCGAATGGAGACCCGACATGCTGGTAATTCCCGCCATCGACCTCAAGGACGGCCAGTGCGTCCGCCTCAAGCAGGGGCGCATGGACGACGCCACCACCTACGGCGATGACCCGGTGGCCATGGCCGCCCGCTGGGTCGAGGCCGGCGCCCGCCGCCTGCACCTGGTCGACCTCAACGGCGCCTTCGAGGGTGCACCGGTCAACGGCGAGGCGGTCACCGCCATCGCCCGCGCCTACCCGGACCTGCCGATCCAGATCGGCGGCGGCATCCGCAGCGCCGCGACCATCGAGCACTACCTCGAGGCCGGGGTCTCCTACGTGATCATCGGCACCAAGGCGGTCAAGGAGCCGGCCTTCGTCGGCGAGATGTGCCGCGCCTTCCCGGGCCACGTGATCGTCGGCCTGGACGCCCGGGACGGCTTCGTCGCCACCGACGGCTGGGCCGAGGTCTCGACGGTCAAGGCCACCGAGCTCGCCAAGCGCTTCGCCGACGACGGCGTCTCCTCCATCGTCTACACCGACATCGCCCGCGACGGCATGATGCAGGGCGTCAACGTCGAGGCCACCGCCGAGCTCGCCCGCGAGGGCGGCCTGCCGGTGATCGCCTCGGGCGGGGTCACCGACCTCGAGGACCTGCGCGCGCTGGCCAGGGTCGCCGACGACGGCATCCTGGGCGCCATCACCGGCCGAGCCATCTACGAGGGAAGCCTCGACGTGGCCGAGGCCCAGCGGCTGTGCGACACGCTCAGCCACAAGGGGGACTGATCCATGGGACTCGCCAAGCGCATCATCCCGTGCCTGGACGTCGACGCCGGCCGCGTGGTCAAGGGCGTCAACTTCATCGGCATCCGCGACGCCGGTGATCCGGTGGAGATCGCCCAGCGCTACAACCAGCAGGGCGCCGACGAGATCACCTTCCTCGACATCACGGCCAGCCACGAGGACCGCGACACCACGGTGGAGATGGTCGAGCGCATCGCCGGCGAGGTGTTCATCCCGCTCACCGTGGGCGGCGGCATCCGCAGCTGCGACGACATCCGTACCATGCTCAACGCCGGCGCCGACAAGGTCTCGATCAACACCGCCGCGGTGACCAACCCCGACTTCGTGCATGAGGCCGCCGAGCGCTTCGGCAGCCAGTGCATCGTGGTGGCCATCGACGCCAAGAAGGTCTCCGCCGAGGGCGAGCCCGATCGCTGGGAGATCTTCACCCACGGCGGGCGCCGTCCCACCGGCCTGGACGCCGTGGAGTGGGCCAGGAAGATGGTGGAATACGGGGCCGGCGAGCTGCTGCTGACCAGCATGGACCGCGACGGCACCAAGGTCGGCTTCGACCTGGGCGTGACCCGGGCCATCGCCGACGCCGTGAGCGTGCCGGTGATCGCCTCCGGCGGCGTCGGCAACCTCGATCACCTGGTGGATGGCGTCATCGAGGGCGGCGCCGACGCGGTGCTGGCGGCGAGCATCTTCCACTTCGGCGAGTACACCATCCCCGAGGCCAAGCGTTACATGGCCAATCACGGTATCGAGATGCGGCTCTAGGAAAAGGAGATTTATTGCTGCGCTCGATATCCTGACCGCCGGCGGTGCTCGCCATCCTCATGTAGCAGGCTACATTCCGGTGGCTGTGCTCCGGCGGCGATCAGCCTCCCTTCGCTCGCGACATAAATCTTCCCTTTCCCTTTCCTATAAGAAAACGAAGGGCTCACCACTAGGTGAGCCCTTTGCGTTCCGGTCGACGCGTCCGGCTACTCCTCGACGGAGAGCCCCAGGTTGCTGACGCCGTCGTTGCGGCCCAGGCGGCGCAGCGCCTTGAGCGCCTCGCGATCCAGCGGCCCGGCCTCCACGGCCTCGAGCACGGCATCCTGGAAGTCGTTCTCGTCCGTCATCAGCGGGTGATCGCGCACCAGGGCGGCGAGCCGCGTGTCGTCGTCCTCGCCCTCGGTGAGTTCGATGAAGGCGCGCACGCCGCTGCGCGAGGCCCGGCTGACCTCCAGCACCGCCTCCGAGGCCTCGCCGCGCAGGGTGTCGAGGATCGCCGAGAGCGCGACCACCGCCTCCAGCGCCCGCCGGGCGCCGAAGCTGTCGTCCTCGGCGGGGGGCTCCAGCTCGGCGAGTTTCTCGGCCTGGCGGTCGAAGTCGATGCGCGCCTCCTTCACCGCCAGCTGCTCCCAGACGAGATCCAGGATCACGCGCAGGCCGTGGGGGTCGCCCTCGCCGGTGGTGGCGGCATAGAGGCCGTAGTTGGGCAGCAGGCGCTCGCACAGCGCCGCCATGAAGGCCTGCTGGCGGCGCGGTTCGAGCCGCTGCAGGCGCTGGAAGAAGCCGCTCATGGAGTCTCCTTGGGGTTACGTTGTCTCATGGCCAGAGGCGTTCGGCCGCCACCCGCCCACGGGTATCGAACAGCACGCCTTCGTCGATCAGCCGGCGGCGCTGCTCGTCGGCCCCGCCGTGATCGGCCAGCTTGCGCGACGCGGTGATCACCCGGAACCATGGCAGGTCGTGGCCGGCAGGCAGGTCGCGCAGGGCACGGGCCACCAGGCGCGGTGTGCCCCCATCGGTCATGGCGGCGATGCGCCCGTAGGTCGTCACGCGGCCCGCGGGGACCTCGGCCAGCACGGTCAGGATCTGTTCTCTCAACTCGGGCTTCATGTACTCTGACGCTCCGGCTATCATCCTCGCATTACTAATATGGTGAGGCTCGCATGCATGTTCATCTCCTCCAGCACAGCCCCCACCAGGGACCGGCCCGGATCGCCGACTGGCTCGCCAGCATGGGGCACAGCTTCACCGTCTTCCATCTCGACGCGGGCGAGCTGCCGCCGCGGCTCGTCGACGGCGATGCCCTGATCGTGCTCGACGGCCCCGAGGGCCTCGCCGACGAGGGGGAGCGTCCCTGGCTCAAGGCGGAGCGCAAGCTCATCGCCCAGGCGCTGGACGGCCGCAAGCCGCTGCTGGGGATCGGCTACGGCGCCCGACGCATCGCCGAGGCACTCGGCGCAATCGTTGGCCGGGGCACGGCGGCCGAGACCGGCTGGCACCGGGTGACCCTCGCCCCGCTGAGCCCCGTCGACCTGCCCGAGACCTTCGAGGCCTTCATGTGGCACCGCGAGGTCTTCGCCCTGCCCGACTATGCCCTGGCGCTGGGCCGCAGCGAGGCGAGTCCGCTGCAGGGCTTCACCTGGGACGATGGCCGGGTGGTGGCCCTGCTCTGCCACCTGGAGGCGACCGCGGAGAGCGTCAGCGCCCTGCTCGCTCATCAGGCGCCACCCGAGGGCGGCGAGACGAGCCACCACGTCCAGGCCCCCGCGGCGATGCTCGACGACCCGAGGCGCTTCGACCGGCTCGCCCCGCTGCTCGACCGGCTGCTGTCGCAGTGGCTGCATCACGACGCGCGCTGAGGCTCAGGCCGGCTCTCGCACGGGCCGGCCCGCCTGGCGCGCTTCGGCCGTCCATTCCCGAGCGAACGCCAGGCAGCTCTCCCAATCGCCGACGTGGAGGAAGTGGCGCTCGGGGTGTTTCTCCAGCTGGTGACGATAGAGCGGGTCGTAGTACTCGGTGAGCAGCGGTGCCAGCCAGGCCTCGTGGGCGCTGGCGTTGCCGCGTTCGTGCTCGCGGAAGGCCAGCGCCTGGAGGCGCTGCAGCCGCGCCAGGCGCGCCCGGCCCAGGCGCTTTCTCAACCGCCCGAGGGCCGCGGCGAGCTGCTTGCGCATCAGCGCCCAGCCCAGCCAGTCGCCGAACTGGTGGCGATGGACCTCCCAGAGATCGTCGATGTAGTCCTTGCGGATCTGCTCCAGGCGCCAGTCCAGCGGCATCTCGATGCGGATGCGCGGCGCCTGGACCATGCCCTCCCAGAAGGTCAGCGGGATGTTGGCCGTGCCGATGCGCCGCGACTCGTCCTCCAGCACCAGCGGCCCGGGCAGGTCCAGCAGGCGCAGCCCCATGGCGTGTTCGAAGTCGATCTGGCTGGGCGCCGGCAGCGGGTGGCGGCCGAAGGCCGAGCCCTTGTGACGGGCGCACCCCTCGAGGTCCAGTCCCTCCTCCAGCGCCAGGATCAGCGAGGTCTTGGCGCAGCCGGTGAGGCCGCCCACCACCAGCTGCGGCTGCTCGGCGGCGGCGTCGATGCGCGCGCAGAGGGCCTGGCGCATCGCCTTCCAGCCCCCGCGGATGCGCGGGCGCGTGATGCCGGCATCGGCCAGCCACTGCTGGGCGGTGCGCGAGCGCAGCCCGCCGCGGAAGCAGTAGATGACGGCGTCGGGATGGGCCTCGACGAGGCGCTGCCAGGCGGCGACCCTCGAGGCCTTGAGGCCGCCGTGGACCAGCCGCTCACCCAGGGCGATGGCCGCGTCCTGGCCGCGCTCCTTGTACTCGATGCCGACGAGGTGGCGCTCTTCGTCGTCCATCAGCGGCAGATTGACGGCGCCCGGCAGCGCGCCCTGGGCGAACTCCACGGGCGCCCGCACGTCGATCAGCACACGCCCTTGCCTGAGAAGCTCGAGCTCCGGCTCGACCAGCGGCAGGCTCATCCGCGCACCTCGATCCGCGCCGGCCCGCTGGCCTTGACCACCTCGCCGAAGGGCGTGAGCGCGAGGCCGTGGTCGCGGCCGATGCGCTGCACGTCGTCCTCCCAGGAGGGGTGCACCGAGAGCAGCAGGCCGCCCGAGGTCTGGGGATCGCAGAGCCACTGCCAGTGGGCCTCGTCCATCTCCGGCAGGCTCGCCCCCAGGGCCTCGCGGTTGCGCCGGGTGCCGCCGGGCACCGCGCCCTGGCGTCGATAGGCCTCGGCCTCGGCGAGCCGCGGCAGGCGCCGGAAGTCGACCCGCGCGGCGACGCCACTGGCCGTGCAAACCTCGGCGAGGTGGCCGGCCAGGCCGAAGCCGGTGACGTCGGTCATGGCATGCACGCCCTTGACCCTGGCCAGCGCCATGCCGATGGCGTTGGACCGGAGCATGGTCGAGCGGGCCAGCTCCTGGTGGCCGGCCTCCAGCAGGCCGCGCTTCTCGGCCGTGGTCAGCAGGCCCACCCCCAGCGGCTTGGTGAGGAACAGCAGGTCGCCGGGCTGGGCGCCCTTGTTGAGCTTGAGGTGCTCGAGGTCGACCAGGCCGTTGACCGAGAGGCCGAAGATCGGCTCCGGCGACTCGATGGAGTGGCCGCCGGCCAGCGCCAGGCCGAGCTCGCGACACACGGCCTGGGCGCCGCCCACCACGTCGCCGGCGACCTCGGCGCCGAGCTTGTCCAGCGGCCAGCCGAGGATGCCCAGTGCCATCACCGGCGTGCCGCCCATGGCGTAGACGTCGCTGATGGCGTTGGTGGCGGCGATGCGGCCGAAGTCGAAGGGGTCGTCGACGATGGGCATGAAGAAGTCGGTGGTGGCGATCATGCCGCGCCCATCGCCCAGGTCGTAGACGGCCGCGTCCTCACGGCCCTGGTTGCCGACGATCAGCCGCGAGTGGCTGGCCCCGGGGCCGGCCTTGGCGAGGATCCCGTCGAGCACGTCGGGGGCGATCTTGCACCCGCAGCCGGCGCCGTGGCTGTACTGGGTCAGGCGAATGGCGCTCATCTCGTTCTCCTTAGCGTGTGTCATCGCATTCTACCTCAAGTGTATCGGGCCTAGAGGGCGTCGAGGGCCTCGGCGAGCTTGTCCACGGCCACTACCTCCATGCCCTCGGGGCTGCGCTTGGGCGCGTTGCCCCGGGGCACGATAGCGCGGGTGAAGCCGTGCTTGGCCGCCTCGACGATGCGCTCCTGGCCGCTGGGCACCGGGCGGATCTCGCCGGAGAGCCCCACCTCGCCGAACACCACCAGCTCGCGGGGCAGCGGCCGGTTCTGCAGGCTGGAGAC